>NZ_JBFSVE010000019.1:0-80177 GCF_041467715.1 Vibrio sp. 10N.247.311.14 | reverse complement strand
GCCTTGGAACTTCAAACACTGACAAGTCGCCCCGTGGGTTCATGGGGCGGATACAGATCAACCACGTCAGTGGCTGGATGTATCGCAGCACATCAACGAGGTAAGTGTAAGGGTTGATACCATGGAGTCTACAAGTCAACATTGAGACCTGAAGTATACCTAAATTCTCCACTCCCAACTCAGTACTACGTTTACTAGCATAGTTCAACGCTTTAAGAAGCTTGTTCGTTGGCACAAGTACTGGATTCTGTCTTTGTTCATAAACCCATCCAAAGAAGCTGGCTACTATCGCCTCACTCTTTTTTTGTAAATATTCACCCGTGAGGTCTGACGCAAAAATTCTGTGACCTTGTTAACTTGATCTCATATCTAACTTGAGTGATCTTCTTGTGGTAGCTATCTGGAGGTATGGAGAAGAAAACATAACCTCCACCACTAGATTTCGATTCGCCTGAAGAGGCAAAAGATGCAATCTATTTTTTATAGAATAAACTGGCAGAGCTTGAAGACCGACTAAATCAAAATAGTCGAAACTCTTCTGTGCCGTCATCACAGCAGCCTTTGCATAACAAAGCCCAAAATACTTCGCCCAATCGGAAGAAATCAGGAAAAAAGCAGAGAGCTCAACCAAGGCATAAAAGGTCATCGCCGACTACTTCACCCAACAGAAGATAGTGCCTCGGTTGAGCAATATTTACCAACTAACACATGCCACTGTGGTGGCCGTGTAATTCCAAATCGAAAACCCTATAAACGACACCAAATTTTTGATTTACCTGATATCTCATACATACTTGTTGAGTCTAAAGTATTCAAAGGTAGATGATCTTGGTATGGTGAGAAACATCAAGCGGAGCTTCCAGAGTATGTACCTAACGTTCAGATGGGGCCAAATCTGCAAACTTTATCGCAATCCATGCAACTCAGCAGCACCAAGGCATAGGTAAAATAATAAAAAAGCCGACTCTATCATGAATCGACTTTTAAACTAGAACTATACAGATATGCTAGTTAGTATTTGAACACTTCATCACATACTTTTTGAGTAGCATCACCTTTATCAAAATCGCAGAACTTTTTATGGAAAGCTTTCAATTGAGCTTGTGACAATTCATCCTCAAATGATTTATCTCCAAACACTTGATAAAGCTCCTCTTCTGTACTGACAACCTGACCAGGAGGCTCTTTACGGATATCAAAGTTCATTCCTCGTTTCTCAGCATATTCCTCAAAATCTGGAACATAAAGAACAATCGGCTTACTCAGAGTTGCATAATCAAACATAGAAGATGAATAATCAGTGATCATAATGTCACCTATCAAATACAAATCTTCAATCCTTGGGTAATTACTTGCATCAATTACATTATCCAAGCTTTCCAAATTTGAGTTAGCAGATTTGAAATAATGTGCACGAGCAATAATGATATAGTCATCAGAAAAATTATTTGCAAAATTTTCTAGATCCACATAATATTCAGGCGCTTTATGATACTCTCGGAACGTAGGCATAAAGATAACAATTTTTCTATTATCAGCAGCGTCGATTAGCAAATCTTTTTTAACTTGGTTTTTGTAATCTTCATTGTCTGCATTATTAACGATAAAGTCATTCCTCGGATAACCTGTTTCAAGTGTTTTGTACCCGTAAGGAAATGAATTACGCCATACTTCCGTTGAATAAGCATTAGAAGAAATTACATAATCCCAACGATTACATCTTTTGGCTAATGCATCAAAACACCCTTGTGTGCGTCTTTTAGTACGCAATTCGTCACAACCCATTTTTTTAAGAGGTGTACCATGTTTTGTTTGCACATGAATAGTACCAGCTCTTTTTTGAAAATAATTTGGGAAGTTTGCATTTGATATAAAATATTTTGCAGTAGCTAAATAATAAAAATACCTTAGAGAGTTAATCTCTACATATTTATTATTACCAACATCCATTTTTTCAGCTTTACCAAACCAAATCTTATCGATCTTATGACCAGCGTTATCATCAAGATACTCTGATATTGCTTTAGGGTTACAAGAGTATGATTTTCCCCAATAAGATTCGAACACCGCAGCATCTGACTTAATTGGGAGTTTAGTAAACAACATTTTGTAAAGAAGATACTTCACTCTCATCGAAACATATGTTTTTGCTCTCAACAGTTTCGACTTAAACTTACCTCTAGGGACAAGTTTAAGAGTCATACCTAATGCTTTATTAACTGAGGACTTGGTATATTTTAAGTACAAGTGTTTTAATTGAGAAAGCTTAGACTTGGGTTTGTATCTTTTATTAATACTATATTTTTCAAGTAAACGCTGAGTTTCAGAGATTAATGATTTCTCTGCTAATGGTGATAATCTATAATTTTGTTTCAACAGCAAGTTAAACAAGTGATTGACAAAAACCTCATCGGTTTTTTTATAAAAATCATCAAGTTGAAATTCGTTTAAAAATCCATAAAGCCTATCATACTGCAAAGTAAGATCTTTATGCTTGTCACTTCTAGAGTTAAGAATAGAACCAACTCGTTGACGATATTTATACCCTAAGTATGGTGTAACTGAAATTTGGTCAGATAATGTAATTACTTTATAGTTAAAAGTAATATCTTCATAATAACCATCATCAAACTCAAGATTATTATCAATCAAAAATGACCTTTTATATATTTTATTCCAAGCAACATTCAAGTTGGAAAAGATACTAATCTTTCGTTGAATATCCCCCTTAAGAATGGGGCTCTTTGCCATCTCTTCTAGTAGTGGTGTCATCATATTTTGACGGCGACGTCCCGAGATCCACTCTCTGTAGTGATTAAAAATCACTACATCACTATTATTGGAAATTTTCTTTAAAGTGCTTAAAAGTCCAGGTTCAATCTCATCATCACTATCGATGAATAATACGTATTCACCCGTGGCGTATTTTAAGCCTACATTTCTAGCATTAGCCAAACCACCATTTTCTTCAAGCTCAACAACCCTAAAGTCATGCTTTTCTGCAAGCTCATTGGTAATTCTTCGAGAACTGTCCGTTGAACAATCTTCGACAGCAATAATTTCATAATCATCACAACTTTGATTAAGGATTGAGTTAATGCAATCTCGGATCAAACCTTCGACATTGTAAATAGGTACAATGACACTAAATAACGGCTTTATGCTCATTTCTATCTCTTTAATTATATTTATCTAAAACTTCTTCTACGCTTCCATCGAGAAGAATTTCACCTTTGTCTAGATATACTGCTCTATTACACATTTTTCGTATATCATGATCTGAATGTGATACGATAATAATAAGTCTAGACTCACTAATTATTTCTTCCATTCTTTTAAGGCACTTTTGTCTGAAATGTTTATCACCAACACTTAACACTTCATCAATAATCAAAATATCACTTCTAAATGATGTTGCTATTGAAAATGCCAAGCGTGAAACCATACCACTTGAATACGTTTCAACTGGCTTATTAATTGACTCACCTAGCTCAGAAAAGTCAATAATCCCTTCAATCTCTTTTTCTATCTCACGCTTATTCTTACCCAGCAAGGCACCAGCCAAATATATGTTATCTAATCCACTGAGCTCTCGAGTAAAAAAGGAGTTAAGAGTCAATAATGCCCCTATCTCAACAGAAGAATAAAAATCACCGGAAGTAGGAGCCAACACACCAGACAACACCTTGCACAAAGTGGATTTACCAGCCCCATTACGACCAACTATTCCAACTATATCACCTTCATTAAATGTCAATGATATCTTATTTAAAGCGGCTTTACGGAATGAATTAGACTCTTTTACTACCTTTTGACGCTCATACTTAGACAGAAAAAGCTTCTTTAATGAGTAGCTCTTAGATTGAGAATACTCTAAAGATACATTCTTCAACTCTACTACCGATTTTTTATCAGGCATCATACATTCCTAATAATTTGAGTTCTTAAAAATCTAGAGATATAAAGTAAACTAGTTAAAGAGAATATCGATATAGCCAATATCGTAAAATTACTCATAATATTAACAGTTTCTGGGTAAACTAGTGCTCGGTTAAATAAATCTATTAATTGTGCTAATGGATTAATATTAACAAGCCACCTGTAATTTTCAGGGACACGCTCAATAGAATAAATAATAGGTGTAATATAAAATAGTATTCTTAGACCAAAGCCTACGAGGAAGGCTGTGTCACGCACAAAGACGTTAAGCATCGCCAATCCAAGTGACATTGCGCTAATAACGATGATTGTGGTGACAAATGTAACAACTAACGCTAGTACATCTGGAATGTAACCCATAAAGAGCAAAATAGATTGTAATAGCGAATAACCAAAGACGAATAAATAGGTTTGACCAAAAACTTCTGAAATAGGCAAGATCGGTAATGGCATTTTAACTTGGGTAACAATGCCTTTATACCGCTTGAAGGAAGTTGTGGCGGAACTTAAAGAAGTACTCCACCATTTCCAAAGTGTTACACCTATGGCAATCATTAAAATTCGATCAGGGCCTGAATGACCGAAAATCACACCTACGACATAGCTGTACAATGCTATTAGCATTAGAGGTTCTATAAACCACCATAAGTAGCCTAATATAGTACCTCTCACATTGGCTTTTTGCTTTAGATGTGCAAGCGTATAGAGAATGTATAGGTTACGAGATACACCTTTAGTCACTTTAATCATTGTGCAAATTACTCGCTGTGATCACGAACAGTCTTGATTATCTCTGTGGTTGATACATCAGCTGTTCGTGGTAAATAGACGACTTTACATATGTCTGAGAATTCATCAAACTTACCTTCCCAATCATCACCCATGACTAAGATGTCGGCTTTATGCTCGAGAATGTACTGGCGCTTCAACTCAAGGGAATGTTCGAAAAAAACTTGGTCCACACAGTGAATAGCACTTACTATTTGAGCTCGGCTATTTTCATTATAAATCGGAAATCGTTGTTTTTTAGAGAAATTTAACGCATCCGTTGACACACCAACAATTAAATGCTCACCAAATTCTTTAGCTCGCTCTAAAATATTTACATGACCAATATGAAACACATCAAATGTTCCGAATGTAATAACTCGCATCCCTTACCCACTATTTTAAATTAACGATTATAAATATTTTTATAACTCTCAATAACATGCTTGTCAGTATAGAAATCTTCGACATGTTGCCTACCATATTCACCAAGCCTTGCACAAAGTTCACGATTACTCAATTTCACAATCGCTTCTTCTAAGGAAGTTGGATCACACACGGGTATTAGTATACCAGACTCACCATTTATGACAAAATCCTTACACCCACCAATATTCGTAGTAATTACAGGCCGTCTACACGCGTTTGCCTCAATCAAAATCCGAGGAAGTCCTTCTCCATATCGAGTAGGTAAGACAATGACATCGTTGGATGCGATCACATCTTTCATGCCTTCATTAATTTGTCCCATCCAATTGATTTTGCCTTGTTCATTCCAACTCTCTAAGACATCTAAAGGGATAGCTTCGCTACTGTCATCATCAATAATACCTGCAACCGTAAGTTCAACATCTACGCCTCTTTGCTTAAGGTTCTGAGTAGCTCTAACAAGCTCCCTTAGCCCTTTCCCTTCAAGCAAACGAGCTGCAAAAAGTAACTTTAACGGTTGTGGTGTTGTATCAACTTTTAGCGCGTTATACTCATCAATATTTACACCTGACCCTGGGACGGTAACGGCTTGATTATTTTTACAGACACCGGAGTCTATAAACATATTCATATCTGTTTTATTTTCAAAAATAAAAACTGACTTGTCATTCTTACCTATGGTTTTATATGTTTTAAGAATTACTTTTGACATTAAATTATTTTTAAAACTTTCATTGCTGAATGTCGAACCCATCCCTGGTATTGTAATAAATATAGGTATTTTTTTTATTAAAGATATAATGCCAAACATAATATTAGGTTTAATAGTGACTGAGTGGATTACATCAGGCTCTACTTTTCTTACAACAGAAATAACTTGTATGAATGTGCGTAGGTTATTATAAAAACCGATAGATGAACGAGATAAATTAATAGGATTCATATTTTCTTCTTGATGTCCATTTGGTTTAGACATACAAAGATGGACATCAAAAGTATCAGTCATATCTGAATGTACCCTAGCTTTCCAATGCAGGTCGTAATACCAGCCCACATTGATTGCAAATAACATTTTTTTCATAAAAAAACCATTACCTCTTTTACGATGTTTTTCCTAGCATCACCCAAAGTTGGATAATGATAAATAGAGTCAACTTTCACACTGCCCTTAAGGTATAAATCTATTTCTTTGGGAATATTTTTACTCAATATATTATTATCAACTAGCAAATTATGAAAGTCATTATATAACCCTCGCTCAGCATTATACTTTTCAATATCCAAACAAGAAAACAATACAGGACGACCTAAAACAGAAAAATCAAATGCAATACTTGAATAGTCTGTTATAAGTAAATCATAATCTATCAACCTCTCATTTACATCCTGACAGGTCAGTTTATTGACATCTACAAACAATTTTTCATCTTCAACTAGTTTTTTATTCAACGGATGAATTGAAATATCAATCGCCACGTTATTATCTTGGCAATATTCAAGGAGTTCAAGAGTAAGCACTGCTGTTATTGCAGCTTTAGCTTCTGATAATGAAGAGCGCCATGTTGGTGCATACAAAATTCGTTTACCTCCAACGTTCAAAGGCTTCGACTCTACGGATTCGATAATAATGTCATGCCTTGGAATGCCGGTAACTTTGACTTTATCTAACGGTAAACCAAAAGCATTAGCCATACAAATACGGTTGTGTTCATTTACAGCACAAATTAAACTATATTGATTAAGACTACTTCTTAAAATCTTGTAGAATAATCTATTTAGTAATTTAAACCTTTTCGGAATTGGTGATGTTTCTTCAGAGTCTAACAAGAGCTTCTTAATAGGAACCCCATGCCAAAGTTGAATAATAATCTTTCTTGGTAGCGTAAATTTAGCAACATCATTTTTCCCAGTAGTCAAAAAAACTACTGATGCTCGATATTGATATACCAACCCTTTAAAACTCAAATAATAATAAGCTTCCCCGATACCACTCGTTCCTAAATCGTTTTTTTTTCTCGAAATCCAAATAGGTCGGATAGTTTTTTCTTCTCGCTGTATGTATTCATATAAGTATTTAGGGTTATCCTTATAACCATATACATTCCCAAATATCCATATTTTCTTATTCAAAGGCGTAAAGTACGCAATAAGTCTCATCGGAATAAACAGTAGAAACAAGAAGGCTTGAAGGGCCGTTCTTAGGTATTTGTTTTTGTTTAAATTAGGCATAATCCACAACAAATAGACGTCAAATAGTTCAAAAAGTTATCAAGCAAAGAGGCAGCTGACAGCTTTGTATAGTATGTTGGCTTAGCTAAGTACACAAGGTCACATTCTGCTATTTGTTACGATTACTAAAGCATAAGACTATGCTTCCTCTGTATTCTCCTATCCTTTATCGCTATACTCCTGACCTATAGTTTTTCGCCCAATAACGAATAAGAGTTCAAGATATGCAAGAGTTAGTTCCATTTGTTCAAGAGAATATGATTTTAGCCATCGTATGGATCGGCTTGGTTGTTGCCATCATTGCGAACGTTATCAAGACATCAAACGCAGCCTACAAAGAGATCACGGCAGCGCAAACCACACACATGATTAACCGTGAAAACGGTATTGTGGTTGATATTCGTACTAAGGATGAGTTCAAAAAGGGCCATATTACGGACGCAGTTCACATTTTGCCGTCAGACATCAAAGCAAATAGCTTTGGTAGCCTTGAAAGCCACAAAGCAGACCCAATCATCGTAGTATGCAAGACAGGTCAAACCGCTCAAGAAAGCGCGAACTTGCTGGTTAAAGCGGGCTTCGAGAATATAAGTGTGCTGAAAAGCGGCTTAGTGGCTTGGAGCGAAGCTAACTTACCTTTGGTTAAAGGTAAGAAGTAGTTCAAAGCAAAAAGTAAGCTGACCTGATTACACGAATATGACTTTAAGGTTTTGTTTGGCTGATATGACGAACAAAACCAAATTATAAATTTTTAAGGACAAGAAAATGGCTGAAGCAGCACAACAAGACGCACAACAAAACTTCGCAATCCAACGCATCTTCCTAAAAGACGTATCTTTCGAAGCGCCAAACTCTCCAGACATGTTTCAGAAAGAGTGGAACCCAGATGTAAAACTGGACCTAGACACTCAAAGCCGTGAACTTGGCGAAGGCGTTTACGAAGTAATCCTACGTCTAACTGTTACAGTTAAGAACGCAGAAGACACTGCATTCCTTTGTGAAGTTCAACAAGGCGGTATCTTCTCTGCAAGCGAAATGGAAGCTGGCCAACTGGCTCATTGCCTAGGTGCATTCTGCCCAAACATCCTGTTCCCATACGCTCGTGAAACGATTTCTAGCCTAGTGGTTAAAGGTACGTTCCCACAACTGAACCTAGCACCTGTAAACTTCGATGCTTTGTTCATGAACTACCTACAAAACCAAGCTCAACAAGCTGAAGGCGAACAGGCTTAAGTCTCACAGTAGAACTTAACTCTAACGTTTCAAGCGCTAGTTCGCTTTTAAATGCACATCGTAACTTCTGCGATGTGCATTTTTTCTTTACACTGTACTAAGATTGAAAGCTCTTCTTATTTTAGTGGATAGCTTTTTCAAAACTCTTCGATTTCCCTCATTATTTTTAGGTGGAAGCATGACAGAAACAACTCGCCCGACTAATACGGCAGACGCTTACGGTAAAGACAGCGCTTACGGCAAAGAGATCGCCATGACTGTCATTGGTGCAGGTTCTTACGGAACCTCTTTAGCTATCTCTCTAGCGCGTAACGGTGCAAACGTTGTTCTTTGGGGGCATGACCCTGCTCATATGGCTCGCCTTGAATCTGAGCGCGCTAATAATGAGTTTCTACCAAATATAGAATTCCCAGAAAGCCTGATCATTGAATCAGACTTAGAAAAAGCAGTGACTTCAAGCCGAGACCTTTTACTTGTCGTCCCGAGCCACGTATTTGGCGTTGTGCTTAATAGCGTTAAACCTTACTTAGCCTCAGACTCTCGCATCTGTTGGGCGACCAAAGGCTTAGAGCCAGAGACAGGACGCCTGCTTAAAGATGTCGCGCACGATGTGCTGGGTGATGGCTACTCTTTAGCGGTTCTATCAGGACCGACCTTCGCCAAAGAGTTAGCGATGGGCATGCCAACGGCTATCTCTGTAGCTTCTCCTGATGAAGTTTTCCTAGAAGAGCTCCAAGAAAAAATCCACTGCGGCAAAACATTCCGCGTGTATGCAAACTCAGATTTCATTGGTATGCAACTTGGCGGCGCAGTGAAAAATGTTATCGCAATTGGCGCAGGCATGTCGGATGGTATTGGGTTTGGTGCCAATGCTCGTACTGCACTGATCACGCGTGGCTTAGCTGAAATGAGTCGCTTAGGTGCTGCACTGGGTGCACAACCCGAAACCTTTATGGGTATGGCAGGGCTGGGCGATCTAGTACTAACCTGTACTGATAACCAATCACGTAACCGTCGTTTTGGATTGGCTTTAGGTTCAGGTAAAGACGTCGATACTGCACAAGAAGAGATCGGCCAAGTGGTCGAAGGCTATCGCAACACTAAAGAAGTTTGGTTATTATCAGAACGCATGGGCGTTGAGATGCCAATTGTTGAACAAATTTATCAAGTGTTGTACCAAGGAAAAGATGCACACTTAGCGGCACAAGATCTGCTTGCTCGAGACAAGAAGTCAGAGCGATAACATCGCTTATTAAGTCGTGGAATGAAATAGATAAAATGGATGGAAAAATGAAACACTGTGAACAGCAAAAGGTTTGGCAATGCATTGTGAAGGAAGCTCGACAGCAGTCAGAGCAAGAACCTATGCTTGCGAGTTTTTACCATGCCACCATTATCAACCACGAAAGCCTAGGGGCTGCACTCAGTTACATTCTTGCTAACAAGTTAAAGACTGCTTCGATGCCAGCAATGGCAGTACGTGAAGTGGTTGAACAAGCGTTTGAAGAAGATGACTCGATCATTGATGCGGCCGCTTGTGATATCTGCGCGACAGTTACTCGAGACCCGGCTGTAGAAATGTACTCTATGCCATTGCTCTACCTTAAAGGCTACCACGCACTGCAAGGTTATCGCGTGGCTAACTGGTTATGGAAGCAAGGGCGTATTGCACTTGCCACTTACCTGCAAAACCAAATTTCAGTCGCATGCCAAGTGGATATCCACCCTGCAGCGCGTATCGGCAAAGCCATCATGCTCGACCACGCGACGGGTATTGTTATCGGTGAAACGGCGGTGGTCGAAAACGACGTATCCATCCTTCAAGATGTTACTCTCGGCGGTACCGGTAAAGAAGGCGGTGATCGTCACCCTAAAATCCGTGAAGGCGTGATGATTGGTGCTGGTGCGAAAATACTTGGCAATATTGAAGTGGGTGAAGGCGCGAAAATTGGTTCTTGCTCTGTGGTTCTTCAAGCCGTTCCGCCTCATACGACTGTCGCTGGTGTTCCTGCAAAAATTGTTGGAAAGCCGAAAACTGATAAGCCATCTTTAGACATGGATCAGGGGTTTAACGGTCGCTCTCAGAACTTCATCCATGGTGATGGGATTTAAGAGCAGATTCGGGATCCGACGAATAGCCGATAGCCGAGATGCGAAAAGACTCGCAGCAGATGCTGATTATTAATAAGAGCAAAATGACGATAATGATGAAACCCGTTCAATCAATGAGCACTGTTCTTTTGATATCTGCCAGCCTTGGTGTTGCTCTTTTGTCTTCATCATCATTTGCTGCATCTCAAGGTGAACTGAAAGGCGTATCAAGCGAAATCTCTCGTCAACAGAAAGCGCTCTCTTCCCAGCAAAAGAAACTCGATAGCCTACAGGCAAACCTCAAGAAGCAGGAGCTGTCCATCGCTTCACTTGAAAAAGCGATTCTAGACAGTAAAAAGCAGCTCAATACTGCTAATGCTAATATTGCTAATTTAGACACAAAGATTAAAGCGCTCACTGCACAGAAAAAAGTCCAGACAGACAAGTTAGAGCAGCTCATTCAGACTTACTACATGACGAGTCGAGCTAAGGCTTCTTCTCACATTCTCAACACCGGTGTAGAAGAAGATCGCATCAGTCATTATTACCAGCACCTTGCCAAAGCTCGCTCCGCAACCATTAAAACGATTGAACAGACGCAACTTGAATTAGAAGAAAGCCACAAACAGCGTCAACTTGAGCAAGAACAGATAGCAACACTGCTAAAACAGCAAACCACCAAGCGCGATACGTTAGCCAAAACTCAAACGCAGCGTAAGAAAACGGTTGGCAGCATCAAGAAAAACATCTCGGGTGACAAGAATTACCTAGCAGAGCTTCAGCGAAATGAAACACGCCTCAAAGCTGAAATAGCGAAAGCAGAAAAAGCGGCTCGAGAACGACGTAATGCAGTCCCGATGGATGGCCTAGCAAAACGTAAAGGTAAGCTACCTTGGCCGATCAAAGATAAAGTTCTACATAACTACGGTTCACGTCAAACGGGGCAAATTAACTGGAAAGGCATGGTTATCAACGCCAAGTACGGTCAGCAGGTAAAATCGGTTTACTCTGGCACGGTGGTATTTGCAGAGTATCTGCGAGGTTATGGTTTAGTGGTTCTTCTCGATCATGGTAAAGGCGATATGACGCTTTATGGCTTTAACCAAGCACTACTGAAGAAGGAAGGTGACAAAGTGAAAGCGGGCGAAGCTATCGCGCTTGCAGGTGACACCGGTGGTCAAACCCGCCCATCACTGTACTTTGAAATTCGTAGAAACAGCCAAGCTCAGAATCCAAAGAGCTGGTTGGTTCGATAAAGAGCAGATACGGGATGCAAGTATCTTTCTTCGAATCCCGTATATCGCTTACTCGTCTCTTTCTATTTAGAGTTCAACGCCCTTACACCATCTTCCAATAATGTCAGCTGCTCAAAACCTTGAGCTGTCGCAATCGGTTTAACCGTCGCGATCATCTGCAGCATTCCTTGATGAACCACTTGCTCGGTAATTTGAGCTTTTGGAGACATCGCAGATTGATACGCCAACCAACCTGATGCAATCAAGTGAAGAGACGTCACCATCGATTTCATTTCCGTATCCGTTGCTTTGAGCAGGTTCAACTCAACGAAGGCTCGCATGATATCGACAAGATTCGTTTGCAGCTTTTCTTGTACGGCCATGTAATCAAGGTGGAGTTTTTCATCACGTGACAATATTTCAGGTAAGTTCGCATAGAAGAATCGGTACTTCCACATCAACGTGAAGATAGAATCTAAGTAAGTCTTTAGTAACGTCAGGCTTTCTTGTTGGCCTTGAATCGGTGTGAACCTTTCAAGTAACTCTGTCGAATAGAGAGTAAAGATGTCACGGACAATTTCTTGCTTGTTGCGGAAATGGTAGTAGAGGTTACCAGGGCTAATCTCGATATGCTCAGCAATATGATTGGTCGTAATACTACGCTCACCGTGCTCATTAAAAAGCTCTAGAGCAGCGTAAACAATCTTGTCACGTGTTTTCATTAGTTATTAGTATCCCTATCCGTTTAGGGGTTCAGTATATCGCCACTAAACGGATAGATCGAGCTGTTAACATCTGGTCTAATTAGCTCTGATGAAAATAGAGTGGAATCAATCGTCCCTCAAATTAGCTAGGTCTATTGATTATAAGATAGATTTTAGAGCCTGTGAAAAAGAGAGCGCACATTTATCTTTCTCCGATAGTTGAATAGATTGCTCTTGAGCCAAAGGCCACTCAACACCCAGCTCCGGGTCATTCCAAGCGATTGAGAGTTCCGCAGTAGGGTTATAAAAGTCCGTACATTTATAAACAAATTCAGCCATATCGCTCATAACATAAAAACCATGAGCAAAACCTTCAGGCACCCATAATTGACGCTTATTTTCAGCAGAAAGGAACTCCCCAACCCATTGACCAAAAGTCGCAGAGTCTTTGCGGATATCAACAGCAACATCAAACACCTCTCCCGAAATAACCCGAACCAATTTACCTTGGGTGTTTTCAGTTTGGTAATGTAAACCGCGTAGAGTACCCTTCTTAGACTTAGAGTGGTTATCTTGTACAAATTGTGTTGGTTTACCTGTAACTAACTCTTCAAATTGTTTTTTGTTCCATGTTTCCATGAAAAAGCCACGCTCGTCGCCAAACACTTTGGGCTCTATAATTTTCACATCAGCTATGCGGGTATCTATTACTTTCATTATTTTATCCTGCGTACGCTCTAATATTGCTTAATGCCGCCTTCCAGTCACTAGGCTCGACCGCGAGAAGAGTCATAATTTTATCTGTACTCAATTTAGAATTGCTTGGACGCTTTGCTGGCGTGGGATATTGTTCGGTAGCAATAGTCGCGAGGCTTGGTTTACTTGCGATAACACCTTGCTCAACTGCAACATTGAAAATAGCCTCAGCAAATTCAAACCAACTCACATGCGGCAGCCCCGAATAGTGATAAACACCATACTCCACCACATCAACTTGATTGATGAGGTTCGCGATTTTGATCAAGGTACTTGCTATATCGCCTGCATATGTAGGTCCTCCAAACTGGTCACCCACGATACTCAATACATCTCGGTTTTCACCTAAGCGAAGCATGGTCTTAACGAAATTATTGCCATCCTCACCAAACACCCAAGCAGTGCGAAGGATGATATGTTTATCACACGCTTCGGTAACAGCCATTTCACCGGCTAGTTTACTTTTACCGTAAACACCTTGTGGGTTTGTGATATCACTCTCTAGATACTCTCCGACTTTATTGCCTTCAAAGACATAGTCCGTCGAAATGTGTAGAATCGCGCCTCCTAGGTTTTGCGCTGCTTGTGCTAAGAACTTGGGGCCATCACGATTGATCGCATAAGAAAGCTCTACTTCTTCTTCAGCTTTATCAACCGCAGTATGCGCCGCAGCATTGATAATAATAGTCGGTTGAAATTCGCTAACAACGGCATTGACAGACTCTTGGTTCGTAATATCAAGGTGCTCTCTATCGAGAGCCAATACCAATGTATTCTCATTGTTAGCCAGTTGTTTAGTTAGACAAGAGCCAACTTGACCATGACAGCCAGTAATTAGTACGCGCATTAATCTTTTGCCTTCTTTTGAATATCCGTGACTAAACGAGTCAAATACTGACCGTATTCATTTTTCATCATTGGTTTAGCAAGCATTAACATTTGTTCATCAGTTAACCAACCATTACGCCAAGCTATCTCCTCTAAACAAGCAACCTTTAGTCCTTGTACATTTTCAATAGTTTGAACAAAAGATGAAGCCTCATGAAGGCTTTCATGTGTACCAGTGTCTAACCAGGCAAAACCACGCCCTAATAGCTCCACATTCAACGAACCATCATTTAGATACATTTCATTGAGAGTGGTAATTTCTAACTCACCTCGAAGAGATGGCTTCACTTGTTTTGCCATTTCTACAACTCGATTATCGTAGAAATACAAACCAGTTACCGCATAGTTAGATTTGGGTATTTCAGGCTTTTCTTCAATCGAAACGGCTTTCATTTTTTCGTCAAATTCAACAACGCCAAAACGCTCAGGATCTTTGACTTGATAACCAAAAACAGTAGCACCAGACTCTTTTGAAGCGGCATTTTGTAGCGTTCTAGAAAAAGACTGTCCGTAGAAGATATTATCCCCTAACACCAAACAAACACTTTCATCACCAATAAACTCTTCACCAATGATAAAAGCTTGCGCTAAACCATCTGGGCTTGGTTGAATTGCATACTCAAGGTTGATACCAAAACCTGAACCATCACCAAGTAGGCGTTGGAAACCAGCGTTATCTTCAGGTGTCGTAATAATCAAAATATCTTTGATACCAGCAAGCATTAACGTCGAGATTGGGTAAAAAACCATCGGCTTATCATAAATGGGCAAAAGCTGTTTTGATACGCCGCGAGTAAGTGGATATAAACGCGTGCCTGAGCCTCCGGCAAGAACAATCCCTTTCATTACTTATCAACCTTACCATTTACAACTAAATCTGAAGAAACACCTAAGCGCTCACCAGCGTAAGAGCCATCTAATACGCGTGACCACCATTGTTTATTCTCTAAGTACCACTCGACTGTTTTACGAATACCTGATTCGAAAGTTTCTTCTGGCTTCCAACCCAATTCACGTTCAATCTTTGACGCATCGATTGCATAACGTACATCATGCCCTGGCCTATCAGTCACATAAGTAACTAAGTCAAGGTACTTACCCACACCTTCTGGCTTATTTGGCACCAACTCTTCAAGTAATGAACAGATCGTTTTTACAACATCAATGTTTGCTTTTTCATTGTGACCACCAATGTTATAGGTTTCACCTACCTCACCTTCAGTGACCACCTTGTACAACGCTCGTGCATGGTCTTCGACAAACAGCCAATCACGGATTTGCATACCGTTGCCATACACTGGCAGAGGTTTTCCATCGAGAGCATTCAAGATCATCAATGGGATTAATTTTTCAGGGAAGTGGTAAGGGCCGTAGTTATTTGAGCAATTAGTTACGACGGTTGGTAAACCATAGGTGCGTAGCCAAGCTCGGACGAGATGATCAGAAGAAGCTTTCGAAGCGGAATATGGGCTTGATGGCTCATACGACGTCGTCTCAGTAAACAAGTCATCCGTACCTTCTAAGTCGCCATAGACTTCGTCAGTAGAGATATGGTGGAAACGAAAAGCAGCTTTATCACTTTCAGAAAGCTCATTCCAATAGGCTCTAGTTGCTTCAAGTAATGTATATGTACCAACAATATTAGTTTCGATAAATGCAGCAGGGCCGTCAATCGAACGGTCAACATGAGATTCAGCAGCCAAGTGCATTACTGCATCAGGCTTATGCTGCTCAAAAATACGGTCTAGCTCAGTACGATTACAAATATCTACCGCTTCAAATGCATAACGCTCGTGCTCTCCCACTTCAACAAGAGACTCTAAGTTACCCGCATAAGTCAACTTATCAACATTCACGACGCTGCTAGATGTATTATTTATAATGTGACGAATGACTGCTGAACCGATGAAGCCAGCGCCGCCTGTAACTAATATCTTCATAAGATTTCTAAAACCCTAAAATTCAAAGGAAAAGTTCTTCTAATTTTGCAAATCTATTTATTACTATTCGAAGGATAGTTCGATACGTTAATACCAACTCAAATGCTCACCAACTAAAATAGTTCAGAATCAATTGCGACCAAACAACTCTCATGTCACGCGTAAGCCGGCCTTCAAACAAAAGACGTAGAATCTTTCATACTAAGACCGATAAGATCGCATTTTGAGTAGGTAATAATGACTAGATTAACACAATCATATCACACTAGAATTAAAGAATTATTCCGCTAGCTCGCTTCGTTTGTTCCTTGCTATACTCGTGTGAGTTTGTATTCAAAAAAGTAGGAAGAAATATGATTATCGTAACTGGTGGTGCAGGCATGATTGGCAGCAATATTGTTAAGGCGCTCAATGAAGCAGGTCACAACGATATTCTAGTTGTCGACAACTTAAAAGATGGCAAAAAATTTAAGAACCTGGTTGACCTAGATATCACCGATTACATGGATCGTGATGACTTTCTAACTCAAGTTATGGCTGGCGATGATTTCGGTCACATTGAGGCTGTTTTCCATGAAGGTGCATGCTCTGCAACCACCGAGTGGGATGGCAAATACATGATGCTCAACAACTATGAATATTCTAAAGAGTTACTACATTACTGTATCGAGCGTGAGATCCCCTTCTTGTATGCTTCTTCTGCTGCCACTTATGGTGAAACCGATACTTTTATCGAAGAGCCGCAGTACGAAGGCGCGCTAAACGTATACGGTTATTCAAAACAGCAATTTGATAACTATGTGCGTCGCTTAACTGCAGATGCAGCCGCGCACAACGAAACGCTTTCTCAAATCACTGGTTTTCGATACTTCAATGTCTACGGCCCACGTGAACAGCACAAAGGCAGCATGGCTTCTGTCGCTTTCCACCTAAACAATCAAATGAACGCAGGTGAAAACCCGAAATTATTCGCAGGAAGCGAAACCTTCAAGCGTGATTTTGTGTATGTGGGTGATGTCGCAGCGGTAAAGCTGTGGTTCTTAGAAAACGGTGTTTCAGGTATTTTCAACCTAGGCACCGGCAATGCTGAGTCGTTTGAAGAAGTCGCAAAAGCAGTAATCACACACCATGGTAAAGGCGAGATTGAAACGATTCCTTTCCCCGAGCATTTGAAAGGTGCTTACCAAGAGTTCACCCAAGCTGACTTGACCAAGCTTCGTAATGCAGGTTGCGATATTCAATTTAAATCGGTTGCTGAAGGCGTCAGCGAGTACATGCAGTCAGTTAATCGCTAGATTACACTCTCCCGAAAACAAGCTAACGGTATACTGTTAGCTTGTTCAATCTATATCGCCAGTTAAAGGTTTACAGTGACAACTCAACGCGACGACTACGATCCTAAAGCATACAACCCTAAATTCATCAGTGCGTTTTTATCACCAAAACACTGGGGAACTTGGCTCGGGCTATGCCTATGCCTGCCCATTTCTTTGCTGCCAAACTCGATTCGAGTAGCCATAGCAAAATTCGTGGCGACAAAAATGACGAAGAAGCAACGTGGCTCAGTACAAAAGGCACGTATAAACCTCGCGCTTTGTTTTCCAGAAAAGTCTGTTCAAGAGCGTGAAACTATTCTAACCAATTGCTTAACAACTGCTGGTGCCTTTTTACTTGGTTTTCCTGCCATAACATTACGCAGTAAACGTTGGCTTGAAAAACACTCAGAAATCATTGGATTAGAACACTTACAACAGCTACGAAAAGACAACCAAAGTGCTATTTTGCTCGTACCTCACTCTTGGTGCATCGACATTCCGGCTATCCTTTTAGCTTCAAGAGGCTTACCCGTTTCTGCGATGGCAAATAGCCAGAAAAACCCTCTGACCGATTGGCTCATGCACAAGCAAAGAGTTCAGTATGGCGGGCGAGTTTATGATCGCAGTGGCGGCATTAAACCTTTTATCAAATCAGTCAAAGATGGCTACTTGGGATATTACCTGCCAGATCAAGACCATGGCCCAGAGCAAAGTGTATTCTCAGACTTCTTTGCGACTGAAAAAGCAACCTTACCTGGACTTGGAAAACTAGCAAAAGTAAGCCGAGCGAAGATCGTTCCAACCTTTGCCAACTATAATATTGAGACGGGTAGATACGAAATTGAAATCAAAGCACCCATTGAGCTATCCGGCGATGAACATCAAGACGCTAGGGCAATGAATGAAGTCGTTGAAGGTTTTGTTAACCCTAGACCTGAACAGTACATGTGGATTTTAAAGTTGTTAAAAACACGCAGGAATGGACAAGATCCATATGTGGGTTATTAACCTACACGTAGACATATCGATTCGATTGATTAGTTAGAAGTTCTAACTAATCAATAATTTTAAATATTTAATAGTCATTCACCATTGTCCGCTAGTAGCTTGTGATAAAAACCATCAACAGTGTAATCTTCAAGCTTAATCAAAACGGATTCATCAAAGTCGCTAGAGATAAAGCCTTCAATATTACTGGCAAGTTCACTTAGAGAGTCAAAGATAAGAAAGTTATCTTTTGAGTATAAAGGGTGATTATAAAGACTCGTATTATTCGTGATAACTTTCTTTCTGGCGTATAACGCTTCTTTAACCCTCATAGTATCAGACGTCTGTCCATCAAGAACCATTTCCAATACACATTTGGTATTGAGCATCACGGCTAGGTATTCAACATAGGAATAAGACGGTTTCTTGTCAAAAACAATAAAATTGCACTTAAAACCATCTAATGCACCTTTTATTTTCTGAACCTTTTCTTTCCTTCCTTTATCCACGCCGACAAAAGAAACATCGAAATCAGACGATTTTTCTATCTCATCGATGATTTTTAGTTGAGGCATAGGTAGGTAAATATGCTTAAAGTCATACTTTGCTGCATCACCTTCATCAAAAGTGTATGTTTCAAAACCTTTTAGGTGGTGGTTCAGGCTTCCATCTGTGACATTTCTAAAAACAATCACCTTCCTCCCATCTACCTTTGATATCGACTTTATATCCCTCAAAGAGTCGGTGGTGAATATGGCATCGAAGCCATTTAGTGCCTTTATTTTTCGTCTTATGATCGCTCCATAAGCCTCATGATAATGTTTTTTACTATAGAAAAATAAAAAGGAAACTAATTTAACTAGCCACTTACTTAGGAAAATATGATGCTTTTCATAATCAGACGATAGGACGTCGATTTCTAGTTTTTCATACTGTTGCTTATAGCCTACAAAAACCAGTTTCGGTTTCAATTTATCGTTCATAAGGCAACCTTTTAAAAGACTCGACAATACTTCCTAATGCACTATTGGCTTTACTACCTTCAACTACCTTCTCGTAATAACTAACATACGCTGCAGCCATGACATCGGCATTGAATTGATCTCTCGCGTATTCATTGCAACGAGCTGAATCATAGGTGTCAGAATTTAAGATCCCTTCTACGAGATCTTGTTCACAGCTCGATAAAAGACCTACCTCACCAGAAACTAATTCCGGCAGTGAGCCATAGGGTGTACCAAACACTGGACAACCAAAATACAAACTCTCTGTAATCGCTAAGCCAAACGGTTCATGCCAAGTCACGGGGAATATCAGACCTTTTGACTGAGTCATGATCTGAGATTTCGTTGTATCGTCCACCATCCCTAAAAAACGAACATGACGATCTAACGTTAACCTGAAACCCATTTTTAGGTTCAAGCGATGCCCGCCCAAGACATCAAGCTGCTGGCCAGCTTTCTTGGTAATATCAATGGCACCTTGAACATTTTTAACTCGCCACGCCGCTTTCCCAAGAAAATGGAAACGTTCTCGTTTCAAGTTAAAGTTAGGCTTTTGGTAGTTGTCCCAATTCAAGCCATTGTAAACATAAGCTTGTGCACCATGATTTTTTGCATGCTGAGATGAAACAAAGACGGTATTAGGGTCAATAGGGCCGTCTGAATTACCATGCTGCGTTAAAATGTAGGGATAAGAGATAGGCTCTAGATCAGAGTGGAAATGTACAACATCAATATCATTTGGAAGCTGACTTTGCAGTGGTACATTCGGTTGATACTCGATGACTCTCGCCCAATCACACTTTGTGCCTTTGCCAGCGAGCAGCGTCACTCGGTGCCCGGCAAGATGCAAAGCATAAACTAAGTCCCAAATGACTCGTTCGGTTCCACCATAATTCACCACAGGTAACGTGGCTCTTGTATACATTAAAATATTCATAATAACTTAATTTTTAAAAGCTTTTACTTTAGCGACAACAGCTTGATGAACACACCCGGGAACAAATTGCTCTATTTCTCCGCCATGAATAGCGACTTCACGAACCAATGTTGATGATAAAAAAGCAAACTCTTCTGAAGGTGTCAAAAACAGGCTCTCTAGTTCTGGTTTTAATCGACGATACATTGTCGTCAAACCAAATTCATACTCAAAGTCCATTGTCGTTCTTAAGCCACGCACCAAAATTGAGGCGTTTTGCTCGGTCGCGAAATCAACCAGTAAACCGCTAAAACCTTCAACGGAAACATTAGGTAATTCATGGCAAGTTTCTCGCAATAAGGCCACACGCTCATCTAAGCTAAATAAGGTGGCTTTACTTGGGCTCTCTGCGACACCAATGACAAGTTTTTCAAACATACATGCGGCACGTTTAATTAAGTCATAATGGCCGTTAGTCACTGGATCAAAAGTACCTGGGTATATTGCTATTTTCATGACATTCCTTTATTCACTGGATGTTTTCTTGTTTTTCAATCGGCCTAATACATGGTCTAGCTGCTCAATCACCGATTCTGTAGAAATAAGAGCCATAAGATCTTTTCCTTTTACTCGGGTTCCCCATGGAAGCTCGTCAACCGCTTTACCGTGTTGCTCTTCAGCAATCTGTTCATAGACAGAAACCACACTGTCTAAACTATGGTAAGGCCCTGTTCGCATTGGGTTACTGTGCGCATACAAACCAATCACGGGGACACCTTGAGTCGTCGCAATGTGTGCAGGCCCTGAATCAGGAGCGATCACTACACTGGATTGACCAATCACTGCGGTAAGCTGCTTTAACGAGGTTGAGCCTACTAAGTTAATACAAGGTGATGTCATGTGCTGAGAGATATTGTCGGTTAAATTGCGCTCTCTATCCGTTGGAGCACCACAAAAAACCACTTTAAAGCCTAACTGATAAGCGTGATCGGCGACAGCGGCATAGCGCTCAACTAACCAGTTTCTCTCATCTTTACTCGCAGCAGGGCTAATAACAATATACGGCTCATGCGCAAGCTCCATCGATAGTTTTTGGTCTTCATCAGACAAAGCAAGATCCCATGTCGGCATCTGCTTGGGACATCCCAAAAAGTAAGCAAATTCAGAGAAATTATCTAACACATGAGATGCGTCCGTTTTTGGCAGCTTGCGATTGGTAAAGAGCCACTGCCCCTCTTTGGCACGTGTCCAACTAAAGCCAAGTTTTACTTTTGCCTTTATCCCTATCGTTAACAGGCTGGCTCTTAGTGCAACTTGCATATGCAGTAAATAATCAAACCGAGTTGAACGCAGAGCTCTCCATACTTCTTTCATTCCTTTTAGGCCGCGTTTTTTATCAAACACGACAACTTGAATTCCAGGTATATCACCAAGTAATTGAGCTTCGATTTTTCCCATCACCCACGTGATCTGACATTCTGGATAGGTAGCTTGAATAAGTTGCACTACAGAAAGAGCATGACAAACGTCACCAATGGCAGATAAACGCAGAATACAAATAGATTTGGGAGCAGAAAGAACGTTATTCATTGATCGGTTCCAATGGCATCATTTCTAGGACAGCAGAAACAACGTTATCTGGCTTGATATCTTGAAGGCATGGCGAATAGACATCATCGCTAATTTGACATCTGTTTTTATAACAAGGGACGCAGTTACGTTCAGATTGCACAAGTCTAATATTGGCGACTCTTTGGGAGCTAACACCATTGCTGTATAAATTGTTCGTTACATCAATTGGCTCTTCATAAGGCCAAGGTGACCACATGCTTGCTGGCGCCACGCTAATAATAGATACAATTGGGATAGAGTAACCTGATGCGAGGTGACCAGGGCCACTATCAGGTCCAACAAAACCATCACTGTGTTTTATTAATACAGAGGTTTGAGCTAATGATAATTCCCCCAAAACACTGACCAGTTGATTCGATTCAGGAACTTGGCTAATGATTTGTTCAACAATGGTCTCGTCTCGTTCTAATTTAGCGCCAGATAAGACAATATTATAACCTGAAGATATCAGACGATTGATGACTTCAACCCAATACGAGACTGGCCACTGCTTAATTTCGTTGGAGGATGGCGCATGCACAACAATGTAGTTTGATGGCAATCTATTTTGAACCACTGAAGGTAATAACTCTTCGGGAGAGACTAGCCGTGCAATACAATTAACATCTATGGTATCCAGCATACGAGCAACGCGACTCATTTTATGCTCAAAGCGATGCTGTTCTTTAATGTAATGAGTATAAATTAACTTTTTAACCCAGGCGCCAGAAAGCGATTCATCAATTGCACCAAGTCTTTTCTTACCAAAGATAAAACTATAGATAGCTGTTCTATCATTAAGCATTTCATTGACGACTAAATCATATCGACCATGCGTTTTTAAAATCCGGTAATAGTCCTTAACGGATGCTCTTGGCGGAATTTCAACTAAAGAGTCAACGTCTGGATTGGTACCAAAAACCATCTCCCCTCTAGCATTAACTAAAACATCTATTGTTGCGGTCGGAAACGCTTTTCTCAGACTATGGGTAAAAGCAGAGATCAACAAACTATCACCAATGCAATGAGTGGCAACAACTAATATTTTTTGGTAACTACATGAATCGTTCATTAATCTGTTCGGCGTTTGATATACTGTTCTACCAAGTATGCCATAAACTCCCCAATACGAGACAGTGATTCATGTTTACAACAAAGCAAATCCATAAAACAACGTACTGGTATAACCCTAAGTTACTCACCGAAGACGTTGAATTGGCTTTTTCTGTGGATTATTGGAAGGCGAATCAAGCAATACTGGGGCACGCTCAAGGTAGAGGAACAACATGGTTTGTTAAGGGAGAAAAAAGCGATTTCGCTCTTCGACATTATCATCGCGGCGGCTTGTTTGGAAAGCTAGTTAGAGACAGCTATTTATTTACTGGATTAGAGAGCTCACGAGCATACCAAGAGCTAATGTTACTTGAGCTTCTAGCTACACATAAAGTTAATGTCCCGACACCCGTTGCTGCGAAAGTTTCGCAAGAAGGGCTCATTTACAAAGCCGACATTTTAATTGAAAAGATTTCCGACGCAGAAGACTTAGTAAAGATATTGTCGAACAAAAAACTATCCGATTCCCATTTCAACGATATAGGTCATCAAATTCGAAAAATGCACGATGCCGGGGTCAATCATACCGACCTCAATATCCATAACATTCTCGTTGATAAAGCCGGCAAGGTTTGGATTATCGATTTTGATAAATGCCTAACGCAGACAGGCAGCAACTGGAAAGAGAGTAATTTAAAGCGACTTAAGCGTTCATTCGAAAAAGAAGTTCGATTAGGAAGGATTGATGCTCAGCACTTTGATTTTTCACAAATTGAACAAGGGTACAAAGTTAGTACCCTTGAGAGTCTATGATTTATTCTTCTTTCAAACCAAATAACTTACGAAGTTTCTTTTTCTTTTTATAGATATGCCCTCGAATCACTTCAGCAAGAGGGCGCTTGAAGGACACTTCTGTAGCTAAGCGTATTTGCTCTTCAAATGGTTTATCTCCATGTTCTTCAAAGAACTGTTCCAACACCGTTCTCGCCCAGTCTTTTCGTCCACTCGTTGAATAATGATTGAGCCAAGCTTTCGCTGGTTCAATATTCACCTGTGTAGAGAGCGCTTCAGATAACGCAAACTGCTCTAAAGTGTGTGCCTCACACCCTTCTTGACGTAACGCTTGAATCAACACATCGGCATAATCAAAAGCCGATGTGTGTTTTCCTGTAATACCAATGACTGCCGACGCCCACATAACTGAGTCTGGATTGGTGCGGTAGACACTGCCATCCATAAGTTCTATATCTCTATCTCTGATATGTGCATACTCATTGGTGCTTGGCAAAGTATTGATGTTTACTTCTGAGCAAAACAGTAACGCGTTTTTATCCGATATAGAGTCGAAGTAAACGTTTGTTGGCACGTTAAAGTACGTATCTGTATCTAGAAAAAGCAGTTTATCTTCAGGACTCAACTCTAAATTATCACAAAGATATTTTAAGCCGCGGTTCTTGATTCTGAAGTGATAAGTATTGTCTAGACTCCATTCAGCCTTTTGATCAGGCGATATCGGAAACACTTTAATTGGCATATTAGCGAAGTGCTCAGGCTCTTCCGCTAGAACAGAGATTTCAGGCCGAGTTCCATTTTCCTCAACCCAATTGGCTAAAAAAGACAAAATGCAAAATCTTGCGCCTTGATAGTAAGTTCTATCATTGCCATAAATGACAAATGTTAAGTGTTTTCTAGCCAATTCTGATTTCATAATTTAGTACTTCGTAATATTTTTAAAAAGTGCTTTGTGCTTGCTGCTGACATGGCTTCGAACATGAGTTCGGTATCCCTCTTTAAACCAACTTCTAACCGTCGCATAAAGCCCTGAGGTTCTACCACTCAACTCACTATCAAATGCACCGGTTTTACTACCCTGACGAACCAAAGGTGGGTGTGTCCAAAAAATATTGTACTCTAATGTCGTTCGTTCATTACCAATATAACCATCAATAGGTGCGTCGGTTATATTGTTTTCCATATGCTCTACCATTGCGCGAGCAAAACTAAGGTCATAAAGCAAACCACCAGTAAGCTTGTTCGTTTTACACAAGTACAGATGTTGATTTGGTACTCTTACTGATGCAGGTACTAAGCTCGACGCCTCTTCAATATTTACAAGATACTTTTCTTCACCAGCAAGCTCGCTTTGGAAAGCTTCTAGTTGCTCAATAAAATCGCTATTTAAAAAAGCATCATCTTCTAACACTAATACTTGTGGAATTTGTTCTTCTACGACTTTTTTCATCACTAAGTAGTGCTTATAAAAGCAAGACTTCTCAGGGAGCCTCAGTGAATCGTCAAAAAAACCATTTCTAACGTCATCAGATAGATCATCGATATCACCAGCTAACATATATTCGTAATCAGTGATGCCCACTTCTGGCAGGTGCTTATCTATATGTTTTCTACGTTCTTCGTAGCCTTTGCTTACATGAATAACAAAAGTTTTGATCATGGTGATGTCTCAATATTGGTTGACTGATTATTGGTGGCTGAATGATGTATCAATTGGAGTGTTTGTTGTAACGCACCTTGATTCTGTTGAACTATACCATAGCCTATTCGCCCTTTTTCAATTAACTCTTTAGGCTTGGATAATGCACTGATCATTTGTAAAGCAAGCTCATTCTCATCGGCTACAACAGACAGTGCGCTCGAGTCGATCAATTGATTCGCCAGGTCTGCAAAATTGAAATAGCTCGGCCCTGTTAAGCAGTATTTTTGAAGCAGCGCAGGTTCGATGAAGTTATGCCCTCCTACTTTCTTTCCAAGTAGGCTTCCTCCCATAAAAACAAGATCGCTCGCAGAAAGCATAACCATAAGCTCTCCCATCGTATCCCCCAAGTAGACGTCGACATCGAGCGGTAACTCGTCAACAACTTCGGTTCGACGAACCAAAACTAAGCCTTGGCTTTTGGCCAATTCAGCAACTGAATCAAACCGTTCAGGGTGACGAGGTACTATCACTAAGAGTAATTTTGGCAGTTCTCTTTTGGCTTGTTGATAAGCTCTAAATATTTGTTCATCTTCGCCCGCATGAGTGCTCGCGGCGACAACAATCTGCCTACCCTGCCCCAAAATATCTTTAAGATGCTCGCCTTGTGCGATTACATTATTATCAATCGACACATCGTACTTAATTGACCCTGTGACAATGACTTTTTCGCTCGGCGCACCTAGTAACTCAAATCGAGATTTATCATCAGAGTGTACCGTCAATATTAAACTTAACTTAGAAATTGTCGGATAAATTAACGAACTCATTTTTTGATAATTACTGGCTGATTTTTCTGATAATCGTCCATTGACTAATATCATCGGAATATCATTTTTAGCAACGGTGTTAATGGTGTTCGGCCATAATTCCGTTTCAATAATGAGCATGTTGTCTGGCTGAATGCGGTTGATAAAACGTTGAACACAACAACTAAAATCAATAGGCATATAACGGTGGCTAATCGAACCGCTCATCTTTTCTACCTGTTCAGCGCCTGTACTCGTTGTTGTAGTGATCAGTATTCTTTTATCTGGGTTTTGTATCGCCAGTTGTTCAACTAACTTCTTACTCGCCAGCACTTCCCCTACTGAAACGGCATGAATCCAAATCACACCCGATTGTCTATTCTTAATAGGCGGTGTAAATCCGAAATGCTCTTTCCAGCGATGACCAAAAGGCGGTTTGTTTGCTTTGGAGCGATATAGGCCCCAAAGCAGAATAGGGCTAATAAGGAAAAGTAGCGCGGTATAGGCCCAACGAACGACGATGCTCATATAACGACCTTATTTATATTTTGCCTTGGGAAATAACATCAAACTGCTCAATAGCACTAATGACTCTACTCGGCATTAACTCAGTTAGGCACTTTAGATGCTGCTTGGGACAAGTTCGTTCAAAGCAAGGTCGGCACTCAATATCAGTATTGATGATTGCCAGTTTGTTGGTTAGCGGAGGTGTATATTTAGGTGAACTAGAGCCATAAACAGCCACGACATTACAGCCCACAGCGGCGGCCACATGCATCAGCCCAGAATCATTGCTAACGACAGTACGACAAGCCCCAATCAAGTCTACAGCCTGAATTAAGCTCGTATCTCCAGCTAAATTGAAGCAATGCTGCTGCATATCAACAGGGACTTGTTCGATTATCTTTTGGGTTACTTCACGATCTTTAGCCGAGCCAAACAACCACACTTGGTAGCCTTGCTTTATCATCGCTGTCGCAGCTGTTGCAAAGTGATTATCAGGCCAACGTTTCGCAGGGCCAAACTCAGCTCCAGGACATAAACCAAGGACAGGCCTTTGACTATTTAAACCAAATTGCTCCATAGCCTTTTGTTGGCTGGAGTCAACAACTTGTAGGCTTGGAAAAGGTAATGATGACAATTCACCTAAACAACCACTACCCGTCATTTCAGCTTTAGGGTGCGCTAACGCTACATATCGCTCTAACATGTATTGAAACGCTTTTTTATTGGTTCTAACGTCATTAAGCAAACCAAAACGCATTTCACCTTTCCAGCCAACTCGTTCAGGAACGCGTGCAAACAGGGGAATTAAAGCTGATTTCGCGGAGTTAGGTAATACGTACGCTTTATCGTACTGTACTTCCCTCAACGATTTGCCGATCTTATAACGAGATTTCAGATCAAACTGTCCATGTCCCAATGGCATTTCAAGAGCTTGATTGACTTGTGGCATTCTTTCCAGAATTGGCTTACACCATGCGGGCGCTAAAACATCAATTTTTGCGTCAGGGTACTGTGTCTGCAGCTCAATATATAAGCCTTGAGACATTACCATGTCTCCAACCCATGACGGGCCAATAATCAGAATTTTCATTTGTCTTGCTCGTTAATAGCGTGTTCGTGAGTAGCTTGGCCAGATAGTCTAAAATATTCTTGAAGTGTTTTAATGCAAACCAATTTTTCTAGTTGTTCATCTTGGAAAGGAGCAAGGTATTCATGCGCATTTTTGATCATCTGTTCAGACTCTTTAGGGTTGTCTAAATAGTATTTAATTTTTTGCTCAAAATCCGACCAGTCATCCTTCACCTCTACATAATGTATGCCTGGCTGTAGAGTGCCTTCCATAAACCACGTTTCAAACTTCATTTTTGGAGTAACGACAAGTGAGTTTGAAGACATTGCCCATTTCAAGTTTGATGCAACATCGTTCCCTTCAAGGCAAATAATAAATTTGTACTGAAGCTGCTCTTCTACTGTCATGAATGGCTGTTGCCACTCTGGGTGTTGCTCTGAAGCATTCGATTGACCTGCATTCATCAGTGGATGACCATACAGGGTTTGCATAAAACGAATTCTGTGTGGTTGAGTGACAGCACCACGAAATACGGCCATATTTTTTTTATCAGAAAAACTTAAGCTATCATCCACGAATCGGAAATGACGACGCTTATCTAATTTAAATAGTACAGAGTTACTATTGTTCCCATCAATCGGACGAGCTTTAAATAAAGTTGGAACTGGCTCTATATGCGTTTCATCACCAAAGTAGTAGCTGAAACGAAAGTACTTTGGAAAATAATAAAGAAACTCTTTAAGATCAAAGAAATAAGATGTGTAGCCTTTTCGAGAATAATTATTAATCTCGCAGCTTAGACTAGCCTTATCAAAGTCACCGAGCCCTTTCACATAATAATTTACTCTGCTTTTTATATAGTCAGCTTGACCGGAATATGACTTTTCCAGATTTTCAAACTGTTTTGAAAAATACAAACGAGGTGCGATAGAGAGCAAGGCATGTTTTAAATAATAAAATATCTTCATAGTTTCTCTTTATATTTTATTTTTGCATAATGAACTAAAGTTCCGGTGACAATTAAATATACAACGAGAGCATCACCATTTCTAAAAGGTGAATCTGTTAAACTGGCCACAGCGTAGTGGATAGAAGGCAAGCTAAACAACCAAAATAAGTCGGGATACTTTCTCAGCCCCAAATATACTGGATAGAAAATAAAGAACAAAAAGATACTTAAACCTATAATTCCAGAGCGCGCTAGTTTATCAATATAGTTATTGTGTAAATGCCCTTCTGAAATAAAGCCATAAGCCCTAGGTGTATACCCTGGTATATTCTCTTCAATATACTCACGATTCAATGACCCATGCCCTAATATAGGACTACTTTCAAAAAGTTCAATGCCAGCTTGATACATCTGCAACCTGAGACCTATTGATGAATTGAGGTCACCTTGTTCAATTTTGCTGATCTCCTTCCATGTCTGGTCGTAACGCTCAACAATAGCCTCTTCAGAGAGAAAAACAGCACCAAAACACAAAGTTAACGATAGTAATATGATTTTTATGTTTATTTTTCTTTGGTAAAGTAGAATTAAGCCTATTACGATATATAGAACCCCAACCCCTAAAATAACCCCTCTAGATTGCGTTAAGATCAAAGAAAAACCGGAAATAATCGCACTTACAACTAACATCCAGGTGATTTTACCTTTAAAATTTGTCAATAGTGCCCCTACTGAAAGCGTAGATATTAAACCTTGATGTGTTGCTAGCGGGATAGGATTAGTTGGCCAAAATATTCGCTCTGTCGGATAAATAAAAAAGTACCAACATGACAAAGCTAAACATGCCAAAGCTGCACTAAATAGTAGATATTGAGCTAGCTTTGCATTGAGAAGTTGTTTTTGAGGGAGTGCGCACAATAGTACAGTTGTAACAAGAAAACCTCTCAATTCTTGAGAACTGGCACCATAAGTAACATAACCTATTAAGGTAAACATCCCAGCCAATAGAGTTCCCCATAGCCAAACATTACTTTTAAAGTTGGACTTAATCTGGAACAAGCCATAAATAAATATATGAACAATAGCGGCAACCAAAACCAAAGCTACCAAAGGCTTGTTGCCCTGAGGCATCCAAATAATACCTATAGCTAACCATAGGTAAGGAATTAGTAACAGAGATCTAGAGATAGACTCTGCCTTTAGAAAAGAAGACAACATAATTCCAAAGTAATAATAAAAATAGTTCCGGCAATTTTATCAGATAAAGTGCTATAGACACAGCTTCAAGTGATATCAACCTCTGTATTGAGAGCTACACATCTATAGCTGACAACTAGAGCAAAAAAACGTGTTCCTCTGCCCTATTTTTAGCTCTTGAATCAGAGCTTCACAATTAGGGCACTTTTCACCTGCTTTTCCATAGACTTGCAGCTCTTGGGCGAAGTACCCCGGCTTGCCATCTGCTTGTGCGAAATCTTTTAGTGTTGTACCGCCTTGCTTGATGGCGGTGGCGAGCACTTGTTTGATCTCTTTGGTCAACAAGACCCACTCTTGTTTTGTCACTTTGCTTGCAGGGCGCAAAGGGCTAATACGTGAAGCAAATAGCGCTTCGTTGGCGTAGATATTTCCGACACCAACCACCACTTTGTTGTCCATAATGAACTGTTTAACAGCGACTTTACGTTTTTCTGCCTTCTCAGCGATGTAGTCGGCGTTGAAGTCGTCAGTGAGCGGCTCAGGGCCAGATCCCAGTAGCACAGGATGCGTTTCGTCAGGAGCAGACCATAACCACGCACCAAAGCGGCGAGGGTCGTTATAGCGCAGTACTTTGCCGTTGGTGAGCTTAAGATCCACGTGATCGTGCTTGGCTGCTGGAAAGTCAGCGTCTAATACGCGTAGTGAGCCAGACATACCAAGGTGAACAATGGCAGTGCCAGTATCCGTTTCAATCAATAGGTACTTTGCACGGCGCGAGATGGAGCGAATCATCTGCCCTTCTAATGCTTTTAACTCTTGTGGGATATCCCAACGCAGCTTGGGCGTGCGAAAAGTAAGAGTTTTAATGGTCTCACCGACTAAATGAGGCGAGATCCCCATTCTGCTTACTTCGACTTCGGGTAATTCAGGCATAGTTAGTCGTCCGATTTAGAGGAGTGGTTAGCGTTAAAGCTTGGAAACAGGTAGCTCTCTTCAATAGACACCGCCAACCACTGATCATTCCAGTTTTTTAACAACCAGAACTCAGGCAATTGATAATAGGTAATACGCTGGGGCTCTTCTTGGTCTTGATACCATACTTCGATGGTGTGTGGTGTATTTAACCGAGGCGTAAGGTCTGTGTAGGTCTGTGAGTCGACCTTCGTACCCACAAGCTCTTTCCAACGTTGTGACAACTCTTGTGCATTGGTGGTTTGAGGGAAGTCTGTACCTTTGAACTGGTAAACCCATTGATTGTCTTGTTGAATGACAGACCACTTAGCAAAGTGCAACGCTTGAAGCTTTGCTGTTGGGTTCAGGAGATAAGGATAAGGACTATCAACCTGCGGTTCAGGTTCGATAAGGTACGCTTTGATCAATGTTGGAAGGTTTAACACGCCAATAAAAGCGATCACACTGAACATGAGTATGTTGTTCCACCGGCGTCCACGATATCTCATCTGATTCTGCTCATCTAACCTATTGAACATTCAGTATATCGTGAAAGTGGCAATACTTTCTATGTTGTACAGATTTCTATCTATCAGAGGCTATATCAAGCAAGAATAATTGAGTTCCTCAAATTTTAGATATAAAAAAACCCAGCGATTAAACTGGGTTTTTCAATTCTTTCTTCTACTGAAGAAGAGCAAAAAAAGCATCAATTACTTGATTTTAGCTTCTTTGTACATAACGTGTTGGCGAACTACTGGATCAAACTTTTTGATCTCAAATTTGCCTGGCATGTTACGCTTGTTCTTATCAGTTGTGTAGAAGTGACCAGTACCTGCAGAAGATACTAGACGAATTTTCTCACGAATGCCTTTAGCCATTGCTTAATTCCTCTTAAACGTTTTCGCCACGTGCACGGATATCAACAAGAACAGCATCGATGCCTTTCTTATCAATGATACGCATGCCTTTAGCAGTTAGACGTAGTTTAACAAAACGTTTTTCGCTCTCTACCCAGAAACGATGAGTTTGTAGGTTCGGCAGAAAACGGCGCTTAGTAGCATTGCGTGCGTGTGAACGGTTGTTACCCGTTACTGGACGCTTACCAGTTACTTGGCATACTCGGGACATGAATGTCTTCTCCAATCGTTTCAGCTCGATATCAACCTTGGTGGCCGAACCTCTCTATCAATTAAAATAGAAGGTAAAAACCGTTATGGAAAATCCATACAAGGCTATCAAAGGTCGCGCATTATACTAACTTGACACGCATTGCTCAAGACCCGAACAGATCCTTTTTACGGATTTCGTGATCTTTTTTTGTGCAGCGCAGCTTGCTTGAGTAATCAGAGCTGATTTTAGGTCTAAAAATGTGGCCGGAATAATAGCAGATTTAACGCAACTAACAACCTAAAATGTGATTCAAATCCATCCACGCTCTGCAAAAGAGACAACTTCGCCATCTCCAACGACAAAATGGTCGAGAACTCGGATGTCCACCAGCGCTAATGCGTCGGTCAATCGGCGTGTAATCCTCCTATCCGCTTGGCTGGGCTCCGCGACACCCGAAGGATGGTTATGAGCCAAGATTAATGCCGCCGCATTGTGATGAAGTGCCCGTTTAACCACTTCCCGTGGGTAAACCGATGCGGCATCGATGGTTCCTTCAAACATAACTTCGTCTTTGATTACCCTATTTTGGTTATCGAGGAACAATATATAGAAGGCTTCTCGCTGGCGATCACGCAACATGCTCGAAAGATAAAGCTTAGTATGACTAGGGCTAGTGAGTGCATCTCCGCGAGATAACGTCTCTGCTAGATAGCGCTGTGTCATCTCTAACACAGCCTGTAATTGAACATACTTGGCCTGCCCCATCCCTTTATGGGCACAAAATTCTTCCTGCGTTGCTGAAAAAAGATGACGGAGCGAGCCAAAGTCTTTGATCAACTTGTCAGCAAGTTCCAACACGTTCATTCCTTGTGTCCCTGTTCGCAGAAATATCGCGAGCAATTCCGCATCACTCAAAGAATCAGGCCCTCGACTCAATAACTTTTCTCTCGGCATCGATTCGGCAGGCATTTTATCTATTGGCATATAAAAGCTAATCACTAGTCATGTACACGACCCACCACCTTAATGAGATCGTAATCGGAGATCCTTCGGTAGAGATAAAAGGAAACGAGTCACTAGCAAAACCGTGTAATTGATAAGTTTGATAACACCAACTTGATGAGCGTCAAATCTGTTCTAATTCTGCTTCTAGGCACTAATCCTTTGTTCTGATATCGTAAGTCCCAGAGAAATTAAGGAACAGAATCATGCAAACATTGGTTAATCAACTGGATAACGCTGACCTACAAGGCCTAGCTGGGAAAAAAATCCTACTTGGCATTAGTGGTGGTATCGCTGCGTATAAATGTGCCGAACTGACTCGACGCTTAATTGAACGTGGGGCACAAGTGCAAGTCGTGATGACAAATGCAGCCAAGGAGTTCATTACTCCTCTCACCATGCAAGCCGTCTCTGGCAGGCCAGTGTCTGATAGTTTGCTTGATCCTGCTGCTGAGGCTTCCATGGGCCACATTGAGCTCGCAAAGTGGGCTGACTTAGTATTACTAGCGCCAGCAACCGCAGACCTGATTGCTCGTATGACAGCGGGCATGGGTAACGACCTACTGACCACTTTGGTTTTAGCAACCGATGCGCCAGTTGCGGTATCTCCGGCAATGAACCAACAAATGTACAGCCACCCTGCGACTCAAGAGAACATTGCGACACTAAAACGTCGTGGTTGTGAAGTTTGGGGGCCAGCGGCTGGCGAGCAAGCGTGTGGTGATGTCGGTATGGGTCGTATGTTAGAGCCAATGCAGCTCGTGCATCGCTGTGAAGACTTCTTCCAACCTAAGCCACTTGCTGGCCGTTCTGTGCTTATTACTGCAGGCCCGACTCGTGAAGCGATTGACCCGGTGCGTTACATTACCAACCACAGCTCGGGCAAGATGGGCTATGCACTGGCTGAAGCAGCCGCGAAACAAGGCGCAACAGTGACTCTAATCAGCGGCCCTGTTTCATTAGCAACGCCAAATAAAGTTAATCGTATTGATGTCGACAGCGCACAACAGATGTTTGATGCCGTTACTGCTAACGCTTCTCAACACGATATTTTCATCAGCTGCGCCGCAGTTGCCGATTACCGCCCTGAGACCATTGCAGACCAAAAGCTTAAAAAGGTCGACGGTAAAGACGACATGACCATTCAAATGGTTAAAAACCCAGATATTGTCGCTTCTGTCGCTTCAATGACCGAAGGTCGCCCATTTACTGTCGGCTTCGCAGCAGAAACTCAAGATGTTGAGAAGTACGCACGCGGTAAACTGGAAAGAAAGAACCTCGATATGATCTGCGCCAACGATGTCTCAGTCGAAGGGCAAGGCTTCAATAGCAATAGCAATGAGCTGCACCTTTATTGGAAAGGCGGCGATAAATCTCTGCCACTGGAAAGCAAAGACACACTTGGTTTCCAGATCCTCGCTCAGATCCAACAGCTTATTGATGCATAAACGCACAAATTTGCTCTGACAATCTGCTGACACCTCTCGATTCTGTTGACCTAGGGCTTACAAAACTAGGAAACAGAATTGAATGGTGTTTATAATCCTTCTTCACTCAATCCTCATCTTTAGGAAAGGAAGTAAATAGATGGCTGGTACTCGAAAATCAAACCGTCGTGAAGAAATCCTACAAGCTCTCGCACAAATGTTGGAATCGACCGAAGGTGCTTCTCGTATCACAACGGTAAAGTTGGCCAAGCAAGTTGGTGTTTCTGAAGCTGCGTTATACCGCCACTTCCCAAGCAAAGCCCGCATGTTTGAAGGCCTGATCGAGTTCATTGAAGAAGCATTGATGTCTCGAATCAACCGTATTCTGGATGAAGAGAAAGACACGCTAGAGCGCATACGCCTAGTACTACAACTTATCTTAGTTTTCTCAGAACGTAACCCAGGCCTGACTCGAATTTTGTCTGGTCATGCTCTAATGTTTGAAAATGAACGCCTGCGTGATCGCATCAACCAACTTTTCGAACGCATTGAGACGCAACTTCGCCAGATCCTGCGTGAAAGAAAGCTTCGTGAAGGGAAATCATTCCCGGTTGATGAGAAAATCTTAGCCGCTCAACTGCTCGGTCAAGTTGAAGGCAGCTTGAATCGATTTGTTCGCTCAGACTTCAAATATCAACCAACAGAAAACTTTGATGCTTATTGGGCACTGCTAAGCGCTCAGATTAAGTAGCAATCAAATTAAGTGGCAATCAAATCTTAAGTGATGGTTATGACGACGAAAACTTCTTCAGCAAACGGCACAGCACAACACGTGATTACTAAGCCGCCTTTTACTCTAGCTCTACTTCACCCTAAATATTGGGGTGTATGGTTTGGTTTTGGGTTATTGGCGCTTATTGTTAACGTTCTCCCTTATCGCCTCTTACTGCTGTTAGGCCGATCGTTAGGCTCTTTGGGTGCTCGCTATGGTAAAAAGCGCGTCGCGGTAGCAACACGTAACTTGGAGCTCGCCTTCCCAGACAAGCCAGCAGATGAAGTCGCGGCAATGGTCAGTGAGAACTTTAAGAACACAGGTATGGCACTCATCGAAACCGGCATTACCTGGTTTTGGCCTACGTGGCGCTTCAAGCGAATCCTAGTAGATAAAGACACCCAAACACTGCGTACACATAAAGCCAACGGTAAAGGTGTTCTTTTGTGCTGTGTGCATGCCTTGAACCTAGAGATCACCGCCCGAGCAATGGCGGTACTTGGTATTTCAGGTTTAGGTGTTTATCGTCCGCACAACAATCCGGCTTATGAATTTATTCAATACCGTGGTCGTACTCAAAATGGCAATCGCCTGATTCACCGTAAAGACGTCAAACGTATGATTCGAATCCTGCGTCAGGGTGAGATCCTTTTCTACCTACCGGATCATGATTACGGTCGTAACAAATCAGTGTTTGTGCCTTTCTTCGCAGTAGAAGATGCGTGTACCACAACAGGTACCAGTATTCTGGCTTATACTAGCCGATGTGCACTTGTTCCGGGTTCAGGTTTTAGAAATGCCGACGGCAAATATGAAATCATGGCTGATGAGTCAATCGAAGAAAACTATCCGCAGAAGGATGAGAAAGCGGCTGCAGCTTATATGAACAGCTATCTTGAGAAGATTATCTTACGAGCGCCAGAGCAATGGATGTGGCTGCACAAACGCTTCAAGACTATGGAAGATCCAGAAGTTGAACGCGGCATTCGTTATAAATAGAGTAGCCGCTACAAATAGAGCGACTATTTCTTAGATAAGAAAACAGCTCACTTCAATAGAAAAGTAAAAGGCCCGAAAGATATTTATCTCTCGGGCCTTTTTGATTTTTCGATTCTAAACTTAGAACGCTAAACCGTTAGGTTCGACGCTTCAAGAATTAGATTCCGTATTGAGCGCGGTACGCTTTTACTGACTCTAGGTGTGCTGCGTCTGTGCCTTTTTCTTCAAGGAAAGTCACCAAGTCAGTCAGGCTAACGATTGAGATGATTGCACAACCAAAGTCACGCTCAACTTCTTGAATTGCAGACAGCTCGCCTTTGCCCTTCTCTTGACGGTCGATAGCAACAAGCACGCCCGCTAAATCAGCGCCATTTGCTTGGATGATTTCCATCGACTCACGAATCGCAGTACCTGCAGTGATCACATCGTCTACCAGCATGATACGGCCTTCCAGTGCGCTACCGACAAGGTTGCCGCCTTCACCGTGGTTTTTCGCTTCTTTACGGTTAAAGCAGTAAGGCGTGTCCACATCGTGGTGATCAGCAAGTGCAACCGCTGTTGTTGTTGCGATTGGGATGCCTTTGTATGCAGGGCCAAATAGTACATCGAACTCAATACCTGAATCGGCCAATGCTGCTGCGTAGAAGCGACCTAAGCGTGCTAGGTCACGACCTGTATTAAACAATCCAGCATTGAAGAAGTAAGGGCTCTTGCGGCCAGACTTTAAAGTAAACTCACCAAACTTAAGTACTTCTTTCTCTAGTGCAAATTCAATAAATTCACGTTGATATGCTTTCATGTTTTTCCTCTACGTTTATTCAATAAAACTTAACTTACGCTCTGTACTACTCTTTCGAGTTTTACAGACAAAAAAATAGCCCCTTAAAAAAGGAGCTATCTAAAAACTATTCTGCTAACGCCGACTTCTGCGCTTCAACAATATCAGCAATACCCTTATTCGCCAGGGCTAAAAGCTGCATCAGCTCTTCGTGGCTGAACGGTTCACCTTCTGCAGTGCCTTGAATCTCAATCATCTTGCCGTCTTCCGTCATTACAACGTTCATGTCGGTATCGGCTGCTGAGTCTTCAACGTACTCAAGGTCACACAGTGCTTGTGCACCAACGATGCCCACTGAAACTGCCGCTACGTGGCCTTTCATTGGATTCTTTTTCAGTTTGCCGCTTGCTAGTAGGCTGTTGATAGCATCAGCCATTGCAACGCTTGCACCTGAGATAGAAGCAGTACGAGTACCGCCGTCTGCTTGGATAACATCACAATCGACAGTGATCATAATTTCACCCATTACTTTCAGGTCAACAACAGCACGTAGGCTACGAGCGATCAGACGTTGGATTTCCATCGTACGACCACCTTGCTTGCCGCTCGCCGCTTCACGACGGTTACGAGTGTGCGTTGCACGTGGCAGCATGCCGTATTCAGCCGTTACCCAACCCTTTCCTTGGCCTTTTAACCAACGCGGTACGTTTTCTTCTACCGTCGCATTACATAGAACTTTAGTGTTGCCGAACTCAACTAATACAGAACCTTCAGCATAAGCTGTGTAGTTACGAGTAATTTTAATTGGACGAATTTGATCTACAGCGCGGTCATTTGGACGCATTGGTATCTACCTTATTAACAGTCTGAAGTGATTTACTATCGAAAGAGTGCATCACCTAAGAAAGGGGTGAGACAGTTTTGATTGGGGCAAGATTATATAGCAGTTTATCGTGCAAAGCTATTTACCGTTCAAAGCTATTTATCACGAAAGGCTATTTACAGTGAAAAGCGACAGGCTTCGAGAGCACACCATATCGTGATACTATGCGTGCGCGTTATTTTCAGAATGATAAAAGACAGGAAAATTCGATGATTTATAGTATGACCGCGTACGCACGCAAAGAAGTAAAAGGCGATTGGGGCAGCGCAGTATGGGAAATCCGTAGTGTAAACCAACGCTACCTAGAAACTTACTTCCGTATGCCTGAACAGTTCCGTGGTTTAGAGCCAATCTTGCGTGAGCGTTTCCGTAAGCGTCTAGCGCGCGGTAAGGTTGAATGTAACCTACGCTTTGAAGCAAACCCTGCTGCAAAGGGCGAACTAAGCATTAACGAAGGTTTGGCTCAGCAAGTAATCAATGCGGCGAACCAAGTAATGACGATGACAGGTGAAGACAGCCGTTTGAACCCATTCCAAGTCATGAATTGGCCTGGTGTGATGGAAACGCCAGAGCAAGACATGGATGCCATCAACAAAGACCTACTTGAAGCATTCAACGATGCTATCGCAGAGTTCATTGATGCTCGTGCTCGTGAAGGTGAGAACATGAAGGCGCTAATCGTACAGCGCTTAGATGCAATCACTGAAGAAGTAGTGAAAGTTCGTGCACGCATGCCTGAGATCCTAGAGTGGCAACGTGAGCGTCTTCTTACCAAATTTGAAGATGCGAAAATCGAACTTGAAGGTTCTCGTGTTGAGCAAGAGCTTATCCTACTTGCGCAGAAGTCAGACGTAGCAGAAGAGCTAGACCGTCTAGATTCTCACGTGAAAGAAGCAAATGCAGTACTGAAGAAAGGTGGCGCTTGTGGCCGTAAGCTAGACTTCATGATGCAAGAGTTCAACCGTGAGTCAAACACGCTAGCGTCTAAGTCTATCAGCACAGACATCACAGCATCAGGCGTAGAGCTTAAGGTTCTTATCGAACAGATGCGTGAGCAAATTCAGAACATTGAATAACAGTCTGTAAGCGGTACACGATACAGAGTAATCAGCCTAATCTGTGTTGATTAACTAACAGTGTTGATTAGACCAAAATGAGCTCCTAATTTTAGGGGCTTTTTTTATGGATACAGTAATGGCAATCAGGATGAGCAAGTGACTGGTTGTTACGTAGAAGATTGAGTTAGAGCAAAGAACAGATACAGCGATAGATAGAACGAGATGACGGATATAAAACAGGATTTTTGAATATTTAGAGGGGGTATTGCTAGTGGAGAAGAGTGTTGCGGTAAAGCTGAGGGGGAAACAGATTTGAGAGAGAAAGTGACGCAAGTTGCTGTTGCAACCTGCGCCGACTTAAAATCTTATAGAGCTACAACGTTTGCAGCTTGAAGACCTTTTTGGCCTTGCTCTACTTCGAAAGACACTTGTTGGCCTTCTTTAAGAGTCTTGAAACCTTCAGAAGCGATTGCACGGAAGTGTACGAATACGTCAGCGCCGCCGTTGTCTTGAGTTAGGAAACCGAAGCCTTTCTCTTCGTTAAACCATTTTACTACGCCGTTTACTTTGTTAGACATGATGTGTCCCTTATATAAAAATAAAAAATTAATCGCCAAAAGTGCGATGCGCTGAAAGCTTGAATTATTTAATGTATCTATGAAGCTAAGGGAAACACTGAGAATAACAATGAAGCAATACTAAGGGTTCTACTTTACAACTGGATGTTTCATTTAATAACCCTGAGAACAGAGCGACGCCATTCTTGGTGATCTGAGCCTGCTTGTAAAGCGTTATTTGGACAATTTGATGTTTTTTTGTTCGGTTGGCTTGAATTCAAGCCCAGCTAGGTCGCCGGGCTTGATTTGTAAGACTTTGATCTCAAAAAATTTACTCGTCCGGCTGCTTAGTTCTGAGATCGACATATGGCCAGTAATGGTGACCGACTCGAATCAACAGAGTTGCTGCTGCTAAGATAAATGCCGCTAAAGATAACCAAACGATCAATACCGCATCGAGTTCTTTCATGCCCAAAGTGATGTAACGAGCAATCGCCATCATCGCGATATAGATTGGGTATCGCACTGGGATCTTACCGTTCATTACAAACTGCTGAACCATCGCCAACACTTCTAAATAGATAAACATCAGCAGAATGTCGGTCAATTGCACTCGGCGTTCAGCGAAGACATGCATGAACTCTTCGACCATCGCAAACAAGGTCGCGAGCGTGATCGCCACCAGCAATACCGCTTCCATAATGTGGAATACTTTTAAAAACGGCTTACTAAAAGATTTAGGTAAGTGAGAAGGCATAGTCACTCTTCAAAAAATAATTAATCCAGTCTCTACAATAGCATGCATCAATATAAGTCGCGTACTGTCAAAGCACCGACTTTAGGCTAACGCCATCAACTCATCGGTAACCAACATTAAGAAGCAACGGTAAAAAGCAACAAATACAAAAATGGCCCCGCATTCACTGCAGAGCCATCTGTTTGTCTTTTACTTAGCGACTTCTTAGTGACTAATTAGCCTTAAAGCAGAATCAGGTAAGTTAAGAACACCACACACAGTCCGTAGATAAGCGGGTGTACTTCTTTGCGCTTACCTGCCACAACCATTGTGAATGCGTAGCTGATGAAGCCCATCGCCATACCGTTCGCAGGAGAGAAGCTTAGCACTGTGAACATGATGGTAAAAAAGGCTGCAATGCGTGACTCTTTCTTTTCCCAATTAATCTGACCAAGGCGACCGACCATATAGATGCCAACCACTACCATCGCCGGTGCAACCATTGCAGCCGAGAAGATAGAGAAGATTGGGTATAGGAATAGCGAGATTAGGAACAGACCAGCCACCATGACTGCTGCCAAGCCCGTTTTCGCACCTTGAGAAGAAGCGATGCCAGACTCAGAGAAAGCAGTGATCGATGTGGTACCAAGAATTGAACCAATCACAGTACCGCCCGCATCTGCTACTAGAGCCGATTTCGCGTTTGGCACCTTGCCGTCTTTATCGATGATACCCGCATCACGGCCAACGCCGACAATGGTGCTCAAGCCATCAAAGAAATCGACAATCAAGAAGATAAGTACGATGAACAGTAGGTCGAACATTTTCTCTGGCGTGAAAGCAGAGAAATCAAAGATAGCGCCGAAGCTGCCAGCCATGCTTGGTGGCATAGCAATGAACTGCTCTGGGATTGGTGCGTTTGAAGTACCCATGAAGACGTCAGCAAGAATCGTCAACACAATAGCTGAAACGAACGAGATGAACGTTGCTAGCTTGATGTCGCGAACCATACAACCCAGTGCGATGAAGATGCTCACATAAGCGATGATCACTTTTGGATCGGAAATGTCGCCTAAGCCAACCAATACGAATGGGTTAGAAACGATGATGCCCGCATTCTTAAGACCTAAGAAAGCAATGAACAGTCCAAGAGACACCGTAATCGCCAACTTCAAATCTTCAGGAATCGATTCAATCATCGATTTACGAATATTAGTTAACGAGAACGCAAGGTACAAAATACCAGATAGGAAGATACCGAACAGCGCTTCATTCCAAAGCACGGCAACAGATCCACTTAACAGCAGACCTTTGAAAAAGCCGTTCATACTCATGCCCGGCGCTAGCATTACAGGATAGTTGCCCCAAATGCCCATAATTAGGGTTGCGATTGCCGCAGACAGAGCCGTTGCAGTAAACACGGCACCTTTGTCCATGCCTGGAATATCACCCAAAATTGCTGGGTTAACCGCCAGAATGTAACTCATCGCCAAGAAAGTAATGAAACCCGCATACAGCTCAGTGCCAATCGTGGTTTTTCTTTCAGTGATTTTAAACATCGAATCAAGCGAGCCAGAGGTGTTCTGGGCTTTCAGGGTGGAATCGGTACTCACAACAAAACCTTTGCAATAAATTAAGAATTTGGTGATTCAAATGCTGTGAGAATAGAGAGGTCTCTACACTAAAAACTGTAGTCACCAAGGTAGGCTCGGTAGTAGAAACATTTGACCCATTTCATCAAACATATACAGCATTTAATCGTTTGCGCGGATTGTAAGGATTGAGATTAAAACTTCAACAAATTTTGTCCAGATCACATAAAAAAGTACCGATGACGAGTCATTACATTTATACAAAGATCCTTGAGAAGATCATTCGCTAATAAATAACGATCAAGCCAGTTGTTCTCAATCATCTAAATATGCTACTCTTCGCCTCCATTTTTCTGACCTAATTTTCACCAGTTGCTTCTATTAGTTTTACTCGTTATCTCTTTATAGACGTAACCAACGGCACAATTAGTAGATGCGCCATCGGAACAAAAATTAGAGTCAGTGCTATCTTTTAAAGTGTAGGTTTATTGCCTTCACTCAATCCAACCAACAGTGGAAATATACAGATGGGCAAAGGTACTCTTTACATCGTATCTGCACCTAGTGGCGCAGGTAAGTCGAGCTTGATCTCAGCAATGCTAGAAACCAATCCAACCTACGCAATGAAGGTATCTGTTTCACACACCACTCGCGGTATGCGCCCTGGTGAAGAAAATGGTGTTCACTACCACTTCGTAGAGAAGCATCATTTTGAAGACCTTATTACTAAAGGTGAATTCCTAGAGTACGCTGAAGTGTTCGGCAACTACTACGGTACTTCACGCGTTTGGATTGAAGAAAACCTAAACCGCGGTATCGATGTATTCCTAGATATCGACTGGCAAGGTGCTCGTCAGATCCGTGAACAAATGCCTCAAGCGAAGAGTGTATTCATTCTTCCACCATCAAATGGTGAGCTAGAGCGTCGTTTGAATGTTCGCGGTCAAGACAGCGACGAAGTTATTGCGAAACGCATGAGCGAAGCAAAATCAGAGATTTCTCACTATGCAGAATATGATTATGTGATCGTGAATGACGACTTTGATGCAGCCCTAATGGACTTCAGAGCTATCATTCGTGCGGAACGCTTAAAAGAAGATAAGCAAGCAGCGAAATACAGCGGCATGCTTACTGCTTTATTAGCGGAATAATCTAGATCCCCTAGATTTTCTATTGAGATAAGTATACGGTGATCTAGAAAGTATCTAGTTAAACTTGTATACTTTCTCGTCATCAAAAATTTATTAGTTAATTACTATTTGGAGTCCTCATGGCACGCGTAACTGTTCAAGACGCTGTTGAAAAAGTTGGCAACCGTTTCGACCTAGTTCTTATTGCGGCTCGCCGCGCACGTCAAATGCAAACTGGCGGTAAAGATTCACTAGTGCCTGAAGAAAACGATAAGCCAACGGTTATCGCTCTTCGCGAAATCGAAGAAGGTCTTATCACTAAAGACGTACTAGATGCTCGTGAACGTCAAGAGCAACAAGAGCAAGAAGCGGCTGAACTTGCAGCAGTAAGCAGCATCGCTCACACTCGTTAAGAACGTCATTCGAACTAATTAACCTTCCGGGCCTTTAATTTGTATCTATTCGATAGCCTCAAAGACGTTGCCCAAGAATACCTAACAGAGCCTCAAATTGAGGCTCTGCGTCAATCTTATGTGGTAGCGAGAGACGCCCATGAAGGGCAAACCCGCTCAAGCGGTGAACCATACATTATCCACCCTGTAGCTGTTTCAAGAATCCTGGCAGAAATGCGTCTGGATATCGAAACCCTGCAAGCTGCTCTGCTTCATGATGTCATCGAAGACTGTGATGTCACTAAAGAAGATCTAGAGGAAAAATTTGGCAATACCGTTGCTGAATTGGTTGATGGTGTATCTAAGCTGGATAAGCTTAAATTTCGTGATCGCAAAGAAGCGCAAGCAGAGAACTTCCGCAAGATGGTTCTCGCCATGGTGCAAGACATCCGCGTTATCTTGATCAAATTAGCTGACCGTACTCACAACATGCGCACGCTTGGGGCACTTCGTCCTGACAAAAAGCGTCGTATTGCTCGTGAAACCCTAGAGATTTATTCTCCACTAGCTCACCGTCTTGGTATTCATAACATCAAGACCGAACTAGAAGAGCTAGGCTTTGAAGCCCTCTATCCTAACCGTTATCGCGTACTTAAAAACGTAGTGAAAGCTGCGCGTGGTAACCGTAAGGAAATGATCCAACGTATCCATAGCGAAATTGAAGGCCGCCTTGAAGAGGTCGGTTTGCCTGCTCGCGTACTTGGTCGTGAAAAGAACCTGTTCTCCATCTACAACAAGATGAAAACTAAAGAGCAGCGCTTCCACACCATTATGGACATCTACGCTTTCCGCGTCGTGGTTGATACCCCAGATACTTGTTATCGCGTACTTGGTCAGGCTCACAGCCTGTACAAGCCTCGCCCTGGCCGCATGAAAGATTACATTGCGGTACCAAAAGCCAACGGCTACCAATCTCTGCACACGTCAATGATCGGCCCTCACGGGGTGCCAGTTGAGGTTCAGATCCGTACTGAAGATATGGATCAAATGGCAGACAAAGGTGTCGCAGCGCACTGGTCTTACAAAGGCAACGGCTCACGCAGCAGTAATGGCACGACCGCACAGGTTAAAGCACAACGTTGGATGCAGAGCTTACTTGAGCTGCAACAAAGCGCGGGTAACTCATTCGAATTCATTGAAAACGTTAAGTCTGATCTGTTCCCAGATGAGATCTTCGTGTTCACGCCGAAGGGTCGCATTGTCGAACTTCCGGCAGGCGCAACAGCGGTCGATTTTGCTTACGCGGTACATACCGATGTCGGCAACATGTGTGTAGGTGCTCGTGTAGACATGAACCCTTACCCACTCAGCAAATCACTGAAGAACGGTCAAACCATTGAGATCATCAGTGCTCCGGGCGCACGTCCGAATGCAGCATGGCTCAACTACGTGGTGACCTCACGTGCGCGTACTAAGATCCGTCAGGTTCTGAAGACTATGCGCCGCGAAGAGTCGATTACCTTAGGTCGTCGTCTACTGAACCACGCACTTGGCGAACACTCTATTGGCGATATCGGCCAAGAGAATATCGACCACGTATTGTCTGATCTTCGCCTAGACAATGTTGAAGACTTACTGGCATCGATTGGTCTTGGTGAGCTGATGAGTATCGTTATTGCTCGTCGTCTACTGGGTGATGCTGACGAACTGACTGAAGTGGAAAACAACAGCGACACACCAAGGAAGAAATTGGCTATCCGTGGTGCTGAAGGTCTACTACTGACGTTCGCTAACTGTTGTCACCCAATTCCAGATGATCACATCATTGCCCATGTATCGCCAGGTCGTGGCCTTGTGGTTCACCGTGAAACGTGTCCAAACGTTCGTGGTTACCAGAAAGAACCAGACAAATACATGGCGGTTGAATGGTCTGACGATTACGACCAAGAGTTCACTGCTGAACTTCAGGTTGATCTGCAGAATCACCAAGGTGCACTGGCTGAGTTAACTAACGTTATCTCGAAAACAGGCTCGAACATTCACGGTATTTCAACTGAAGAACGTGATGGACGCCTGTACACAGTGACTATCTTGCTGACCACCAAAGATCGTGTTCATCTTGCAAGTATTATGAAAAAGCTACGTGTGATGCCACACGCGCTGAAAGTAAGACGTCGTAAGAACTAACGTTTAAACTTGATAATAGTTTTGCCAAGAATTTAAATCCCCTTAATGCTTTATCGCTTAAGGGGATTTTTATAACCGTAATCCTAGTATTTACCGCGCTCCCTCCCATTCCTGCCTGTACAAAAATCCAGTAAAATGCTTGAATAGATCATCTCTCTTACGTTTATGAGCCTTGTTATGTCACAGCTTTTATCTGCTATCCCTCTCAACTCTTTATCTGGAGTCGGCGCTAAAGTCGCAGAGAAACTAGAGAAGGTTGGGCTTAACAATGTACAAGACCTGCTATTTCACCTGCCTTTGCGCTATGAAGATCGAACGCGTATCTATCCAATCGTAAAACTGCATGCTGGTTTATGGGCAGCAGTGCAAGGCAAGGTAATGCACGTCGATACCATTTTCGGTAAACGTAAGATGCTCGCAGTAAAGATCAGTGATGGTAATGGCACTATTACACTGCGTTTTTTCAACTTCACTGCAGGCATGAAGAATAACTTTGCCGAAGGCAAACAAGTGCATGCTTATGGTGAGATCAAGCGCGGCAATATGGGGCTTGAGATTGTCCATCCGGATTACAAATTCTTTGCTCCTAGGCAACAACCAGACGTTGAAGCCAACCTGACTCCGGTGTACCCAACCACCGAAGGGCTAAGACAAGTCACGCTGCGTAATCTTACCGATCAAGCCTTAGAGCTAATCGACAAGGCCGCAGTTAACGAGCTTCTCCCATCAGGTTTATACGACCACCAAATTACCCTCGCACAAGCACTGCATACCATTCACAGGCCGCCCCCGGGCATTGACCTAGAGCTGTTTGATGAAGGCAAGCACCCTGCGCAACTGCGCCTAATTATGGAAGAGTTACTGGCTCAAAACCTGTCTATGTTGTCTGTTCGTAGCAAAGGGCAGCAAGACAAGGCAATGCCTTTTCCTCCAGTAAACACCCTTAAAGATAAGCTACTGGCTCAGCTGCCGTTTTCACCAACCAATGCCCAAGCACGAGTGACCAAAGAGATCGAAGCTGACTTGGAAAAGCCGCATCCTATGATGCGTTTAGTGCAAGGTGATGTGGGCTCTGGTAAAACCTTAGTCGCTGCACTGGCGGCGGTTCGCGCATTGGAACACGGTCAACAAGTAGCACTTATGGCACCCACTGAACTACTCGCAGAACAACACGCGATTAACTTTGCCAACTGGTTTGAGGCAATGGGTATTCAAGTTGGATGGCTAGCAGGTAAGCTCAAAGGCAAAGCTCGTGAAACTGAACTAACACGTATTGCCAGTGGCGAAGCGCAAATGGTGGTCGGTACTCATGCCCTGTTCCAAGAGCATGTCGAGTTCAAAAACCTTGGTTTAGTGATCATTGATGAGCAACACCGATTTGGTGTCCACCAGCGATTAGAGCTACGTGAGAAAGGCGCAAAGCAAGGCTACTACCCCCATCAGTTGGTCATGACCGCTACCCCAATCCCACGAACGTTAGCAATGACGGCCTATGCCGACCTCGAAACTTCGATTATTGATGAACTGCCACCGGGACGAACCCCAATTCAAACCGTGGCAATTCCTGATACCAAGCGCGATGACATTGTTGAACGTGTGAAAAATGCGTGTCTCAATGAAGGCAAACAAGCCTACTGGGTATGTACGCTGATTGATGAATCGGAAGTACTGGAAGCTCAAGCTGCAGCTGATACAGCAGAAGAGCTACAACGCAAACTGCCTGACGTAAAAATTGGTTTAGTCCATGGCCGTATGAAACCCGCCGAGAAACAAGCGGTGATGCGAGAGTTCAAAGAGAACAAGCTGCATCTATTGGTTGCGACAACCGTGATTGAAGTTGGTGTGGATGTTCCGAATTCGAGCTTAATGATCATCGAGAACCCAGAACGTCTTGGCCTAGCGCAACTGCACCAACTGCGTGGCCGTGTCGGCCGAGGTTCGGTCGCAAGTCATTGTGTATTGTTGTATCACTCTCCGCTGTCTAAAACCGCTCAGAAACGCCTAGGTGTGCTACGTGAAAGTAACGATGGCTTTGTGATTGCACAGCGCGACTTAGAAATCCGTGGCCCCGGTGAATTGCTCGGTACCAAACAAACTGGCTTGGCTGATTTCAAGATCGCCGATCTAATTCGTGACCAACGTTTGATACCTGAAGTGCAGCGTATTGCGCGTCATATTCACGATAGCTACCCAGACAATGCTAAGGCGATCATCAACCGTTGGTTGGGTGAACGCGATGTTTACTCTAAGGCGTAGTTAACACTAAGGCATAGTTAACACTGAGACCGTATTCAAACGTAAAAAAGGCTTCCTCAAGGAAGCCTTTTTAGTGTGCGTTACTTTCATCAAGCAAGAGCGAGATTCCCTATTCGCTCGTTCCTCACGATAGGGAATGACGATCAAAGTAAACTTTCATCATCAAAGTCCATGGTTAGCAATTCGTCATCCTCGGAGAGGGAAGAATGACCGAGTCGGGGATCTCTTAACCGTTCCCCGAACCGAACTTATCGTCATCAAACGGACCGATGATAACTAGGGCTTAACCGGGAAACTGATCTGCGCTTTTAAGCCACCTTCACTGCGGTTATTGACCACAACAGCACCTTGATGCTGGCTAACGATACGTTTCACAATTGCTAAGCCCAAGCCCGTTCCTTCGCTACCACGAGCCGTGTCACCACGCGTGAAAGGTTCAAACAGCTTTCCGATCTGGTCTTGTGGAATACCCGGCCCGTTATCTTCTACCGTCACCCAAGCAAGCTTGTTATCCGCCGTCATACCAGTTGATACCTTGACCCAACCATTACCGTAACGCAGCGCATTCACCACCAAGTTGCTCACAGCACGCTTCATTGCGATCGGGTTGCCCAACGCAGGTTTCATGGTTTCTGGAATATCGGTTTCAATCTGGACCTCATAGCCACCTTCAGAGCTAGAAACTTCTCGCGCAATATCATCGACAAACACCGCTTGGAATGAGTCTCTGTCAACAGGCTTTAGGTAATCCATGAACTGACTGATGATCTCGTTACACTCTTCGGTATCACTGATGATGCCTTCCGCCAAATAGCTGTCTTCTGGCGACATCATCTCGGTTGCTAAGCGAATACGCGTTAACGGAGTACGTAAATCATGGCTGATACCCGCCATCAACAAGGCGCGGTCTTCTTCTAGCTCTTGGATGCCTTTCGACATCTGGTTAAAGGCTCGAGTTACCGAGCGAATCTCTTGTGCGCCTTGAACTGGCAATGGCGGTGGAATATCACCTCGCCCGACACCTTGCGCCGCTTTCTCTAGCGCTATCAACGGACGGTTTTGCAATCGGATAAACAGCCAACCACCTGCGACAATCAACAGCGCCATGATCAGACTGTTACGAAACAGTGGTGCAAAATCCTCTTCTTGCAGCTCTGATAACGGAATACGAATTAAAGAGTTGGGTAACTGCGCAATGTCCATCCAAAGCACATAGCTCTCTTTACCCAAGATCAGCCGCACTTCAGTTTCAGAACCCAGCTCCTTGGTCATCTCCTCACTCATCAGGTCGATTGCGACCGCATGGTAATACTCACCCGCCGCTTCGCTGCCCTTGGCGTGAACGGTTACCCCGAGCTGTTCAAGCACACGCTGACGCAATGGCGCATCGATCTCGATATCACTGCCTTGGTCCAATACCAGGTTTAGCTCGTGAGCCAAAATCTTATTAAACTGCTGCAAACTTGGCATCAACGCATAGTTAAACACCGCGTAATAAGAAAAAATTTGGCTAGCGACCAATAGCGTTAAGAAAAGCACTATCGACTGAGTAAAGGAGCTACGTATACGCATGGGGTACCCGAGATGTAGAAAGATAAAGAAAGTGTTATATGACTATAACTCTAAACCATTGTGCTGAATAGAAAACGGGCCATCGCATATTAATGAGATGACCCGTAAGATTCACAGAATCGATAAAGCTACTGTAGAGCTTATTAAGCTGAATTACACAGCTTTGCCATCTGGAACGAATACATAACCCAAGCCCCACACCGTTTGGATGTAGCGAGGTTTGCTTGGATCTTCTTCAACTAGACGACGCAGACGTGAAATCTGAACATCGATAGAACGTTCCATTGCTGAATACTCACGGCCACGAGCCATGTTCATCAGCTTATCGCGAGACATTGGCTCACGAGCATTCGTTACCAAGGACTTAAGAACCGCAAATTCACCCGAAGTAAGCGGCATTGGCTCTTCACCGCGGAACATTTCGCGAGTACCTAAGTTCAAGCGGAACTCACCAAACTCAACCACAGACTCTTCTGTGCTTGGTGCGCCCGGCGCTTCAATGACTTGGCGACGCAGTACAGCTTTAATACGAGCAAGCAGTTCACGTGGATTAAATGGTTTTGGCAGGTAATCATCAGCACCCACTTCCAAGCCCACAATGCGATCCACTTCATCACCCTTTGCAGTAAGCATCAGGATTGGTAGCGAGTTGTTTGCGTTTCGTAGACGACGACAGATCGATAGACCATCTTCGCCCGGCAACATTAAATCCAATACCATCAAGTGAAAATTTTCACGGGTTAACAGGCGGTCCATCTGCTCACTGTTTGCCACGCTACGCACTTGAAAGCCCTGCTCTGACAGATAGCGCTCTAACAGTGCACGTAAACGAGCATCGTCATCGACCACTAAAATTTTGTAGTTTTCTTGCATGTAATGGTTCCACCTATTAAAGCTTAAACCTAAGGTTAAGCATTCTTGGTAAATTGTATATTGGTATAAGACATTAAAAATGTAACATTATTGGAGAAAAAGTCGCCTAAATAATTGTTAACGTATGTTGCCTTTCTATATATTCTATCTTAGATCATCATTTCATTAAGTCAGATTTATGAAAACCAAACTTATTACTCGAGAAGGTTATAACAAGCTCAAAGCAGAACATGACCACTTATGGCACGAGAAACGCCCTGAAATTACTAAGATAGTCACTTGGGCGGCAAGCCTTGGAGATCGCTCAGAAAACGCAGATTACACCTTCAATAAGCGTCTACTTCGTCAGATCGATCGCCGAGTGCGTTTTTTAAGAAAGTTCCTACCTGATGTCACGATCGTTGATTACTCGCCACAACAAGAAGGTAAGGTATTTTTCGGTGCTTGGGTCGAAATTGAGAATGATGATGGGGAAATTAAGAAGTTTCGAATTGTCGGCCCAGAAGAGATCTACGGCGATGCTAAAGGCTATATCTCTATCGACTCACCAATGGCTAGAGCTCTGCTCAAGAAAGAAGTAGATGACGAGTTTACGGTAAAAACACCGGAAGGCGACAAAGAGTGGTTCATTAACTCGATTCGCTACGCAGACAACGAATAACCAAACTTAATAAACACTTAGCGATAAACTGAGTGTTCAGCAAACCCAAACTCCAGATAAAAGAAAACCCCGCAAGGCTTTCGCCTAGCGGGGTTAAGTCTCTATCGCAGCAATCCGGCTACTGTTTATCTCTTCGAGATAAGGTGCTCCCTGCATCTTTCCTTGATAGTGGCTAAATCCTTTAACCAATTTCCTTTTTGTTCATCGCCATCCTAGCGGTGTCCATTCTAGCCTGTCATCCTGACTGGCGAATCTCATCCAGAGATTATCACTTCCTTGCTGACCACTCATCCTAAGTAATCAAATCTTCATCCTGAAGATACCTAGTCCATTAGGCTTTTTCCTGTTCCTGCCAACTCCCTGTCGACAAGTTAAATATTACGGCAAATGGCCGTGTTTCCTAGATAGTCTTAAAAAACATTTCAGGTGAGAAATACGCCCACAAACACACAATCAAATAAAATCAGCAACTTAGTGTAACATCAAGACGATTTCATCGGTCTAAAGCGACTTAGTCTCACATCACTTGTAAGAGATCTCGCACAAAGCGGGTATCAGAAACGGAAATTCGACTTCTGACAGGATAATTACACAGCCAAAGCTAGAAAAAGCGTACGCTCACCCCCATGTATTTGTCATGATATTAAATAAGAGATTCATCGGATGAGCCAAGCTATCTGTCGACTGATTGCTGAAGAACTGAATGTTCGTTCTGAGCAAGTCACTGCCGCAGTCAACCTAATTGACGACGGTAACACCGTTCCCTTTATTGCCCGCTACCGTAAAGAAGTTACGGGTGGCTTAGACGATACCCAACTACGTAACCTTGATAGCCGCCTTTCATACCTTCGCGAGCTAGACGATCGTCGCCAAACAATTCTTAAGTCGATTCAAGACCAAGGAAAACTCACGCCAGAACTCGAGCGTGATATAACTCAGGCTGACAGCAAGACTCGCTTAGAAGATTTATACCTGCCATACAAACCAAAGCGTCGCACTAAAGGTCAAATTGCTATCGAAGCAGGCTTAGAACCACTTGCCGACACACTGTGGAATGAACCACAGCACGATCCAGAAACGGAAGCGGCGAACTTCATCAGCAACGATAAAGGCATTGCCGATACCAAAGCTGCTCTCGATGGTGCTCGTGCGATCATCATGGAACGCATTGCGGAAGACGCAAACCTACTAGAAAAGATTCGCCAACACCTAACACGCAACTCAGAGCTAGTCGCTCGTGTAGTGACAGGTAAAGAGCAAGAAGGCGAGAAGTTCAAAGACTACTTCGAGCACAACGAAACACTCAGCAAAGTGCCGTCTCACCGTGCACTTGCCATGCTGCGTGGCCGCAATGAAGGCTTCCTAACACTGGCGATGAATGCCGATCCTGAGCAAGAAGAAGGCGCTCGTGGTTCTTACTGTGAGAACATTATCTCTGATCACTACGGCATTACTCTGAGCAGTGCTCCTGCGGATGCTTGGCGTAAGCAAGTGATTAGCTGGGCATGGCGCATCAAGGTTTCTATGCACATGGAAACTGAATTGATGGGCGCAATGAAAGAGCGTGCAGAGATCGAAGCGATTGAAGTATTCGCAACCAACCTAAAAGACCTACTCATGGCAGCGCCAGCTGGTCCTCGAGCAACCTTAGGCTTGGACCCAGGTTTACGTACCGGTTCGAAAATCGCTGTCGTGGATTCAACCGGTAAGGTTTTGGCAACAGAAACTATTTACCCTCACCCACCTCAAAAGCAATACGACAAATCGGCACATGTGGTTGAGCAGATGGTTCGTCAATTCAATGTTGATTTGATTGCGATTGGTAACGGTACGGCTTCACGCGAAACCGACAGCTTTGTGGCTGACGTAATTAAACGCGGCAACCTAAAAGCGCAAAAGATCATTGTTAGCGAAGCAGGCGCATCGGTGTATTCTGCGTCTGAACTAGCAGCAAAAGAGTTCCCGAACATGGATGTATCAATCCGTGGTGCGGTGTCTATTGCTCGTCGTCTGCAAGATCCACTGGCAGAGCTAGTGAAGATTGACCCTAAATCGATCGGTGTGGGCCAATACCAACACGATGTGAGCCAAACTATGCTCGCTAAGCGCCTAGATGCGATTGTCGAAGACTGTGTAAACGCGGTTGGTGTTGATGTGAATACCGCTTCGGCTGCGCTACTGACTCGTGTTGCTGGCCTGTCTAGCACCATCGCTCAGAACATCGTGGACTTCCGTGATGAAAATGGTCGTTTTGAAGCACGTACTACACTGAAAAAAGTCGCACGCTTGGGGCCAAAAGCCTTTGAACAGTGTGCCGGCTTCCTACGTATTATGGATGGCAAAAACCCACTGGATGCATCATCGGTTCACCCAGAAGCTTACCCAGTAGTGAAAAGCATCGCTGAGAAAAACCACAAAGACATCAAATCTCTGGTGGGTAACACCGACTTCTTACGTGGTTTGCACGCGGTTGATTACACCAATGAAAACTTTGGTGTTCCAACGGTCACCGACATCATCAAGGAGCTGGATAAGCCGGGACGCGACCCTCGCCCTGAGTTCAAGACTGCAACCTTCGCCGATGGCGTAAACAGTGTTTCAGATCTAGAACCGGGCATGATTTTAGAAGGTGTGGTATCGAACGTGGCTAACTTTGGTGCCTTCGTTGATATTGGTGTTCACCAAGATGGCTTAGTGCATATTTCAGCGCTCACCGATCGCTTTGTCTCTGACCCACGTGAAGTGGTTAAAGCGGGCGACATCGTGAAAGTGAAGGTGATGGAAGTGGATGTTCAGCGTAAACGTATTGCACTAAGCATGCGTATGAAGGACGAGCCGGGACAAGACAACCGTGCTCAACGTTCAAGTGCACCTCGCACACAAAACCGCTCGAATCAAAACTCGCAAGGTGGCCAACGCCGTCGTGAAGAGCCGCAACAAAACGCTGCAATGGGTGGAGCATTCGCTGCCGCTTTTGCTAAAGCGAAAAAGTAATCCATTAGCTCATCTAAAAAGCTGATGTGCTTAAAACAGAAAACCTGCATCCCTTAGGGTATGCAGGTTTTTTTATTATGTGTTCAAAAAAGACATCGAAGCTTGGTTGTATTCTTCGTGTTTATACTCAAAATAATTGGAGTTGCAGCTAGGCAACCTTTTCCCTACAAAGGAATGAAGTTCAGCCCTATGAGCATAGGGGTTCTATGTGATTAGGGTGAACTTACGCAGTTAACAACGCTGCAGCTTCAAGTATGAAGAGTATAATTATAATACGACCAACATCTCTGACGGAGCATGAGGCGCAACAGCATGACCATAATGATACTTTATGACCTTACGTCGTTTCTCCATCTGTCCTTCCTGAATCGCCGCATCTAAAACATGCTTTGGCAGGCGGAAACGCATGGTATAACCTTTGCCTTGATCAGCACTGTATGTTTTCAGTGCCAATAAGCTGAACAGCCGATCAAAAGGGTCTTGTGGCTCTTCTTGGCTAACCGAATTGGCCTCTGACTCGTTCTCCATTTCATAACCTGGATGGTCTGAAGGATCCCAAGCCGACTGCTGCCTTCGTTTATCGTCTGATTTTACCTTACGCTCTGCATTGGTTCTCGCCAATGCTACTGCGGGAGCAATAGGTTCTCGGACTCTATTATCACGCGCAACTTGCTCTGTTTGCACATTAACGGACGGGGCGATTAGTGGCACACTCACTGCAGTTGCAGGTGACACAATCATCGCGAACTCTCCTCAAGAATCGCCCATCAATATTGCCATAACACTGTTGTACCGAGAACGCACAACAGGCATAGCCCAACTTAGCGCAATCAGCTCTGGAGAGAGTTAGGTCTGAGTATCATGCAACACGTTGGTGTTATACCAATCGTAGTAAATAACTGATCATCCTAGCTTGTTAAAATGCTCGATAACGGCGTTAGATTTTTTGATTGTAGAATAACTACTTATCGAAACTACTTGTCAAAAAAAAGCTGCCTTGTTCTCAAGCCTTTTACCTACGCTATTTTTGAACACTTACTTACTGTGATTGGTATTAGCTTATATATCGACCAAGCCGGATATATATTTAGCAATTATTTTTGTGCGAAGCTGACAAGCTCACTGCAAAAGGCATCCGCTTCGGTCATAAACGGTGCATGCGAAGACTGGGTAAATATGTATTGCTCGGTATGAGGCAAGGCTGTACCTAAGTCTTTTGCAACCTTGATTGGCACCAATCCATCTAATCGACCATACAAGCGTAGCATTGGTACTGAAATCTCAGGCAGTTGTTCACGCAGATCGACATCCGACAGCATCTTTAATCCTGCCAATAATGAATCAGGGTTCGGCAACGGGCGAGACAGCACCGCTTGCTTGAGTTGTTTTACATCTTGCCTTGCTGAAGGGCTGCCCATGGCTTGCAATGCCATAAAGCGTTCGATGGTGGTTTGGAAATCTTCAACCAGTTGCTCGGTGAATGCGCTTAATACGTTGGGCTGAATGCCTCGCCATAACACGGGCTCTTTTGCAGCGGCGAATTTGGGAGAACTGGCGACAGTCACCAGCTTGCTCACGTAATTTGAGTGATGGAGAGCCATGTGCGTTGCGACCAAGCCTCCAAGTGACCAACCCACCCAAATCGCTTGCTTTGGTGCTTCGGCCAAAAGCTGCTGAGCAATCTCTTCAAGATCTTGAGCGTGGCAGTGCGCGCTGTGTCCATACCCTGGTAAATCGACAACATGCACTCGAAAATCAGCTTGTAATGCATTAACGGTTTGTTGCCATACCGCACCGTTCATTCCCCAGCCGTGAACCAGTACTAAATCAGGCCCTTGCCCAGAAACATGCCAATATAACGCGTCACTCATTCTCAATATTCCCTACTTTTTCCATCAGCGATAATCCGCGCTTTTCAGTATGGTGAGCAAAAGGAACACCATAACCCAAAAGCATCACGAGCTATGTTATCCGATTGGCTACAAAAACACACACCACGTCTGGTCACACCTCAATGCCACCTGTGCAAACTTGATAAACTGCCCAGTGATACACATCCTCGATGGTGCAATTCTTGTCTCAAACTCTTTCAGCCAGTACCACGCTGCCAACGATGTGGTTTAAAAACACTGCTCACAGTAGAGCAGTGCGGACAGTGCTTATCTCAACCTCCACCCTGGCATCGCCTCTACTGTGTCGGCGATTACACCTTCCCTACAGCAGGTTACATTCAGCAAATGAAGTACGCTGATAAGTTTTGGTTTGCACGTGATCTATCTAAGCTATTGGCATCACGTATCGAATATCCTGCTCCGCTGATCACCAGCGTGCCGCTGCATTGGCGTCGATATACTCATCGCGGCTTTAATCAAAGTAAGCTGCTAGCCGACTACACGGCTCAAGAGCTTGGCGTTGAAAGTGATGTGCTCTTTCGTCGAATTCGCTCAACGGCTTCCCAGCAGGGGCTGACTAAATCCGCACGATTACACAATCTAAAGAGCGCTTTTGCGCTGCGAAAACAAGACGTTCAAGGAACTATCCCCTCTCACGTCGCGATAATTGATGATGTTGTAACCACCGGCAGTACTGTGTATCAATTATGCCAATTACTACTTGAAGTGGACGTTAAAAGGATTGATATTTACTGCATCTGCCGCACTCCTGAGCCCTCTGGATAAAAGCTGTGAATCACTACTTGTACAGCAATCCAACAAAAAAGGGCTGAATTACAAATCTGACAGGAGTAGAATGGCGCTAATAACCTACAAATCTACTCAGGTATTCGTCGTGTCAAATATTACTATTACAGAAACAGCTCAAACTCACTTTGCCAATCTGCTGTCACAGCAGCCTGAAGGTACAAACATTCGTGTGTTCGTGGTAAACCCAGGCACACAAAACGCTGAGTGTGGTGTTTCTTACTGCCCAACAGATGCTATCGAAGCGTCTGACACAGAGCTTAAATTCGAAGCTTTCTCTGCATACGTAGATGAGCTAAGCCTACCGTTCCTAGATGAAGCTGAAATTGACTTCGTTACTGACAAAATGGGCTCTCAGCTAACGCTTAAAGCACCAAACGCTAAGATGCGTAAAGTCGCAGACGATGCACCACTTCTAGAACGTGTTGAATACGCAATTCAAACACAAGTTAACCCGCAACTTGCTGGTCACGGCGGTCACGTTAGCTTGGTAGAAATCACTGAAGACGGCGCAGCTATTGTAGCATTCGGTGGTGGTTGTAACGGTTGTTCTATGGTTGATGTAACGCTAAAAGAAGGCATCGAGAAAGAACTTCTTCAACAGTTTGAAGGTGAACTGACTGCTGTTCGTGATGCAACTGAGCACGATCGTGGTGAGCACTCTTACTACTAATCACTGATTTAGTGTTAGTTGTTATTTGAAAGGTTGATGCGCAAGCATCAACCTTTTTTGTTATGTGGATAAGCAAGTTAGGACTATCGCGTTCTCTCTATACTCTTTTGCTATACAACCATATTTTCACCTCGTTACCATCTTGAGTAAGGTATTCAAGTGATCGTAATCGATTCCTGCTTCAATAATTTTCGGATATGAAAACTCGGATCTAGGAACTCAAGGTCATTTCCCCTATATTAGAATGACTTTATAAGAAAGAATTCCAATGAGCTAAGGAGCGAGCGCAATGACGAAAAGGACCAAGCCAGAGATTTTGGCCAAACAAACTGTCGCTCAATCAAGACTATTCTCTATCGAGTCTCTCGACTTACGCTTTTCAAACGGCGAAGAGCGCACTTACGAACGCATGAAGCCCAGCGGGCGCAACGCAGTGATGATGGTTCCTATTACTGAGCAAGGCGATATTCTATTAGTACGTGAATATGCAGCGGGAACTGAACGCTACGAACTTGGCTTTCCAAAAGGGCTGATTGATCCAGGTGAGCAGCCAAACGAAGCCGCCGTTCGCGAACTCAAAGAAGAGATAGGCTTCGGTGCCAACAAGCTTACTCCGCTGAAGGAAGTGATCCTTGCACCCTCTTACTTCTCTAGCAAAATGACGCTGTTTATTGCAGAAGACCTCTACCCAGAAAAGCTAGAAGGTGATGAGCCAGAGCCTCTCGATATTGTGCGCTGGCCACTTGCTCAAGCCGAAGAACTGTTAACACATCTCGATTTCTGTGAGGCTCGGAGTATTACAGCCCTGCTTTTAAGCCTTCGTGTATTAAACAATAACTAGAACATTCAGGCTCGCTCTAAGAGTAAGAGAACATTTATGCCAATAACAAAAGATTTGTCTCACCTCCTACCCTCTGTCATTGAGATTGCTCGCTCTGCTGGTCAACTCATCTTAGAGATCTACGAGAAAAAGGATTACGAAGAGTTCATTAAGAGTGATGACACTCCAGTAACCAGTGCCGATCTTGCAGCACATAAGCTGATATTAAAAAAACTCAGTGAATTGACGCCTGATATTCCCGTATTATCCGAAGAAGACGCCGACATCAGCCTAGAGCAACGCTCTCAATGGGATCGCTACTGGTTAGTTGACCCATTGGACGGCACCCAGGAGTTCATCGCACGAAGTGGTGATTTCGCGACAATTATCGCCCTAATCGAGCATAACAAGCCAGTGATGGGCGTGGTATACGCACCCGTTTCAGGTGTGAGCTATTACGCTTACAGTGGCAAAGGCGCTTGGAAGATCCCAGACCTTAATGACAGCGTGAAAATCAAAACGCATCGTCACGAGCTGCCAAACCAGTCAATCGCCATGGCGATCAGCCGTCGCCAGGACATCAATCGCATCACTAGCCGTATGAGCTCAGCATGGAATTATGATTTGGTTCCTCTAGGCTCAGCAGCGCTTAAGGCCTGTTTAGTCGCAGAAGGCGCTGTGGATTGTTATCTGCGCCTTGGACCAACCGGAGAGTGGGATACCGCCGCAACGCAGTGCATTGTTGAAGAAGCTGGCGGACGTATCTTAAGTACTCAACTAGAACCGCTTTCGTACAATGAAAGAGAAACGCTAGAAAACCCGAACTTCATTGTACTCGGTGATGCAGATTTACCGTGGGTAGAAATTTTGCAAGGCAAAGACTAGGCGAGTTTGCTCCCTTTAACTGTCAGATATCCTCTAGATTCTCAGAACAAACAAAACGGGCACCTCAGTGAGGTGCCCGTTTTTTATATCTCGTAATTTAGTGACCCTTAGCCGTTTAGCTAAAAACGACCTTGATAAGTAAACTGGTACTTACCTTGGCTATCAGGATTACCCAACCATTTAAGCTGATTTTGCATCGTTGGCGGGAATTCAACACCCGGTTTAAACCACGCTGCAGATGTGTAGCGCTGGTTAGATGTTAGACTCGCTGAGAACTCACTGTCTACTTGAGTGCTCTTCTGAACGCCTTTGGCTGCAATTGTACTGTCTTCACAGGTTATGTCCGCAATCACAGGACCAAGGTCTAACGAACCAACAGGTGAATCGACTGCAGCACCAGACCAAGCCACAGTACCTTCACCAGACTGACACCAAGGTTGAGCATGAACCGCATGCTTGATCGTCAGCTCAACCTTTCCACCAATTGAAACCGGGACTGGAATGGCTGGGGCGTATTTCATCACGTTCATAGCAGGCATTGAGGCCACTAAGTTCTCTGCATACGCGCCACTCATGCTGTACCCGACACGCCCTTTACCTGACAAGTTCATGTCGCTGTTACGACCAAAACGAACCGCCAGTTCTGCTTTGGCTTGAAATAGCTTAGAAAACTGGAAGTCCCACTGCACTGAACCGTAATTAACACGCTGCCAGGCGATATTATTGGCGCTGCCCTGCCAAACCGTTCCTTCAACACCTTCAATATTCAAGCCACGCACAGCCGGTGCATGTTTGAGTACAAAAGAGGCCGGTAGATGCAGCAACAGACTAACCGAGAAAAAGACAATAAAGATGCCGCCAAAAAGTAAACCTAACTTCAAAGATAAACCGCGTTTCACATTAACCTCGTTTAAACTGTAGTCGGTTGACCTCAATAACCCCTGGGTTATCGGAGCGATCAATGTCCATAAACTCAACTTCGACACCCTGCTTCTCTTTCAAGTATGTCAGCCAATCTAAGAACTGATTAAAAGGCACAGGTTTCACCCAGACTTGCAGCATCTCGCCACGTGGTTGCACACGTATCAGCTCGATATTAAAGCGACGCATAGAAGCAGGCACAGATTGATTCAGAGGTTGACTGGCACTAATGCCGCCACTGCCTCGTAGTTCAACCACTTCATTGGCTTTATTGGTTACCCAAGCCAGTAGTTGCTTCTCGCTTTGAATGCGGGTCTGCGCAAGTTCAGCTCGCTGACTGAGTGGCTGGATTAGCCCCCAATAAACGACACCGACCACCAATAGAATTGAGCAACCAATCACTAGTCGTTGCTCTCTTTGACTTATTGAAGTCCACCACGCTTGGAGTGGCTCAATCATATTTCTCATCACTGATCTCCTTACGCAGGTTATTGATGGGGTTTAAGAGTAAAGCTGCCAAATACGGCATCACCATTACGATTCAATGGCCCTTGCTCAACGGTAAACTTCTCTTCAAGTTTCACTCGCGCAGTCTCGAAATATTGGAAGTCAGTACTTTTCGCTTCCAATCTCACCTCTGAGCGGTTGCCGTCGTAGCGAATACTATTCACTTCGATGGCTTTCACTTGTCCTAAAGTTTCTGGCAGTAACGCTAGCCATCCAAGTAAGGAATCACCATCACCCGAGCCACCATACTTCTTAGCTTCGTCGTTCATCTGGCGCTTAAGGTAGCTGACCGTCGGAATACGTTGCTTACCCGGAAGTACGCTTCTAAAAATACGTTCACTCTCCGTTCGGTACGCTTCGGCTTGTGCTTCGTACTGCTGAACCTTTAAGACTTGCTGAGTGACGATCACCGCCACCAGCAAACAAGCTGCGATCGCTACTTTTTGCCATACACGCCAGTACTTACTGAATGAAGATTTGGTTTTAAAGGTGCCAGTCAGTAAGTTTACGCCACTTGTAATGGCTTGTTGGCTCAGTAAAGACATCACCAGTTCAGCAGGTTTAGCTTGCCACTCAATGCCACTTTGCAGTTGAACGTCATCACTTGGCAGTGCGGTGTAGCTAAAAATCGTTGGTGATTGCTCTTCGTCATCTAAGGCAGCCCAATCGCTTTGTAAGAACATCGCTAGCCACGCCTCATTGATCGACACTGCTTGATAGTTGCTTTGACGCAATAACCAATGTTGGTCGATCTGCAGCGCACTGATGCCCTGATCTTCTAAAGGCAACGCTAAGGTATCAGGCAATACTTTACGAAAGATAATGTTCGCTTCGCGGAAAGTATCCAGCGCCTGCTTAAGCCAATCACGTTCCACACCACACACTGTCGCGTGCGTTGCGTCTTTCTCTAAAATAGTCAGGTGTAAGTCTTCGATATCTTGTGCGACTTCGTCTTCTAATAAAAACGGCAGCATAGAATCGAACTGGCGAGCAGCACCTTTCGGGATCTCAACACGCTTAATTAAGCATTCATTTCCCGGCAATAAAGCGATACAGCTACGCTTTTCAGCGTAAGGCGTTAACTCATCCAGCTGCTCCCAGCTAGACAGTTCGCCACTTGCTATCACTTCTTGTTGGCTTGTCGACCAAACTAACCACTGCACAGGGCTTTGTGGTTCGCTACTCAGTCGAACGGTCAGAAACTCGCTCACTGATTCCTCCAAAACGACGGCGTACTACCGTCACTGTTTCTCGATTACTACTATAGAAAAGCGTCCGTATACGTACACGTGACTGCTCAACTAATACCTCTGCATCTAGCTCAAAATAGGCGCTATCTACAGTTAAATATGCTTTCGCTTTTTTGCTGACTTCGGCACTCACACCCACAATAGCAGGCTCAGCCATAAACGCATCCACCGTATCCCAACCATCGAATGGGCGTTTGTCTATCAGCTGTTTGGCATCCGATTCACTTAAGCCGGGGGCAAACATCGCTTCCAATAACGGCGCCTGCTTTTCCGTAAGAGTATTCACATTCAAACGGAAATCGTCGCTCGGCAGAGCACAAACAAAGGGGCGAACCTTATTCATCACCTCACCAGTGACTTGATAAACCGAGCGTAGCTCGGACTCATCGGCCATTAAGCCATTCGCTGCCAAATAAGATGGCTTCATCGCCTCATAAGTACTGTCTTCTACACCAGCTGAAGAGGTGGTTCGGGTATCACTATCAACAAATTCCCAGCTTGAATGTGCAATAACCTCGGCCTGATAAGGCTCAACATCTTGGTTTTCCAACAAGGTTTGCCAAACCGTAATTAAATAAGGTGTTTGGTTACTTGAAGTCGTCGCCACACCAGCCAACGCATTGAGATTAAAACATGCCTGAGCATCAACAATACGGCCTTTAACTTGACCATAATCCAACGGGTATACCTGTTCTTCTAACGCCCATGGTTGACTCAAGTTGACGGTATCACTGTCTTTGTAGCTTTGCCTAATGCCGTCTTGCACCAGCGCTTCGACACCAATGCTGTACCAGTAAGCCTGTTGGTAATTCAGTTGATTGCCCACGCGCTTAAATTGAGTAAACAGGCGTTCCGACATACTGCCTGCGATGGTTGCCATTATCGCCAGTAGCATCAGGATAATGATCAGCGCAACACCTCGCTGCTTGCGCCCCATGGCAGACCTTGTCAGTGCAAACTTATTAGTTCGATGAGTCATTATTCCCCTCATTACTACTTGAAGAGTCACTGTTTGAAGAATCATCGGCCTGATCTAGCGTGCCACCAGGGGTGAGATAAATACGCTCTATCTCACCATAATCTTTCAAGGTTAGCTTTAACCTTACCGCTTTCGGTAGCGATTTGTCGGCTTGCCACTCTTTCCCCCAGCGGCTTCCGTCATAAAACTCGAATTCCAAGCTTTCAACATCATCAAGCAAAGGCGTAATCACACCTTCTTGTCCTGCAGGAGTATCGGGGTAGCGCCACCACACACGCTCAAGCGTTTCTTCTTTAATGCGGTAACCCACTTTGGTGACTTCTCCGCGAGGAAACTGCTGCTGTGGGTTATGCCAGCCAAGGCGAGTAAACATGATGCCAACGCTGTCGGAATCCAGTAAATACTCTTTAATTAAGATCAGCTTAGATGATGCTTCTTCACCGTTGGTACGAAATTGTCGCACCGCCATCTGGCGAAAATCATTATCTAAAATGACTAAGCTACGTTGCAGTTGATTTAAACGAGCACTGCGCTCGATTGAAAGCTCGTTGCTGCGCTGAACCTGATTTACTACCTGATAAGCCGCCATGCTTAACGTGGCAAAGATAGCGATCGAGACCAAAACCTCAATTAAGGTAAAGCCTCTCCCTTTCGAAGATAGTCCTTGTTTACGAGGCACACGCTTATTGGCGGACATGCTCTTACTTAGCGACTTGCTCTGAGCTAACGACACGCTTTTACTTGACCACATAGCTGCGCACCGTGACCACTGGAGAAGCTTGTTTACTGGTTGCCACACTCACATCAAACGCCTTTAATAAATCATCGCTAGTATCGATTGGCGTGACCTTCCAAAACCACTCTCTCTCGGCCAACTCTTGTGTGCCCTGCGCTTTTTTTAGCTTCTCAGGATGCAGCATCACCAAAGCCATTTGATTATCAACGACCATAGCCGCGAAGGTTTTTTCTTCGAGATAACTGAGGGTATTGATGTGCTGAGTAACAGCACGAATCACACTGATCGCCGCAGTCGCAAAGATAGCGAGCGCAACCAATACCTCAAGCAGCGTCATTCCTCGAGAACCAAGGGGCATACCACGAAAACGATAAGGAGAACGGTTATTCCTCTTCATCTTCTTCTCCCGGTTCTAGCAGTCGAATCACACCATTGTCCAATACTCGAATACGCCAACCATCTTGTATGGTGTCTCCGGTATTTGGATAAAACGACAATACAAATGGCGTCATTTCAGCACTCGACAAGATGTAGATCTGTGGTGGTTTCGGCTTCTTTTCCTCTTCAAGATCAGCAAACATATCTTCATCAAACAAGCTTCCTGGGTTGAACAACCGATCATCGTCTTCCCATGCGCCACCACCTAAGGTCAGTGACAATGCGAGTTCTTCCGGTAGTTCAGTTAAAGAGGGGATTTTTTCAAAATCGACTTCTTGCCAGCCTTCAGACTTAAGCGCCATCAGTACATAGGTCGATTTCTTTTCATCAACTCGAACGCCAAAATCTAAGCCGCTCAAAATAGCCTCTTCATTGAGTAATTGAACTCGCTGATAAAAGCTTTGAGCGTATTTTTTAGCAACATCTTTGCTATTGGTAGGAATGGTCGCGATCACCGCAACCGCCGTTACTGACAGTAGTACCAACACCAAGAGAATCTCAATCAAGGTGAAACCTGGCTGTGTTTGCTTAGTTTTCACCTTTAGACTCCATCTGTTTACGTCCTACCATCAATAACGTATCAAGCATCAATAACGAATCAAACAATAAGCTGAAGCTTATTGGAAATCCTGCATGTTCCAGTTGCCGATATCCGCCGCAATACCTTCACCACCTTCTTGGCCATCAGCACCAAGAGTGAAAATATCAATAGTGCCGTTATCACCAGGGCTTAGGTATTGGTACTCGTTACCCCATGGGTCGTTTGGCAGACGCTTGATGTAGCCACCGTCGCGGTAGTTACGAGGCTCTGGGCTGCTTGGCTTAGAAACCAATGCATCAAGACCTTGATCCGTTGTTGGGTAAACGCTGTTATCCAGTTTGTACATATCTAGCGCGTTCTCTAGCGCCACAATATCAGTGATGGCTTTTTGTTGGTCAGCCTTCTCTTTGTTACCCAATAGGTTAGGTACAACAAAGCTCGCCAATACGCCAAGGATAACCACAACAACCATCACTTCTAATAGGGTAAAGCCTGATTGTTTCTTCATTCTGTTTTTCATTATTTTCTCCAAATTACAGACAGCGAGTTGAAGGTAATAATGTCCTTCTTCTCGTTAATCCAAAAACTAACGTCTTATGAGCAGTTGATTAACCACTCATCAAATTATTCATTTCAAGCATCGGCATCAGAGTCGCCATCACAATGAACAGCACTAAGCCTGCCATCAAAGCGATAAGTGCTGGCGTAAAGATACCTAACGCGATATTCACGGTCGATTCAAAGCTTTGATCCTGGTTATCTGCCGCTCTTGTTAGCATTTGCTCTAACTGACCACTCTGCTCACCACTGGCGATCATATGCAGCATCATTGGAGGGAAGAGTTTGGTTTGATCGAGCGCTTTACGCAGGCTTGCCCCTTCTCTAACACTGTCTGACGCCTGCAGTACTTGTTGCTTCACATGGTGATTCGACATTACATCAACCGCAACCTTCATCCCCTCAAGGATAGGAATCGCACTCGAGGTACAGATAGAGAGTGTTCGTGCAAAACGAGAGGTATTGATCCCTTTCGCGATCTTGCCGATCAGTGGAATGCTTAATAGCTTGCGATCCCAACTCATGCGAACACCCGGCTTTTTCAGAGCGGTCTTAATCAACACAATCACACCGATGATCAACAACAGTAATTGGATGCCCCAATTCTGGATAAATTCACTCGATGCCAATAAAAATTGTGTCGATTGAGGAAGTTCTTGGCCCATTTGGATAATCGGTTCAACGATCTTAGGTACCACGGTTGCCAGCAGGAACGAAACAATCGTCACCGCAAACACCACCAGCACCACAGGGTAGATCATCGCTTGCAGCAACTTAGAGCGCATCTTCTGACGGTTTTCTGCGTAATCAGCCAGTCGCTCCAATACCGCATCTAAGTGACCCGATTTCTCACCAGCCGCGACCATGGCTCTAAACAGTTCATCAAAGATATGTGGGTAATCAGCCAAGCTATCGGCTAGCGAATAACCTTCCGTTACCTTCGAACGAACCGCCAGTAACATGGTTCGAATACGTGGCTTTTCAGATTGCTCCGCCACGGCTTTCAAGCACTCTTCTAGCGGCATGCCTGATTGCACCAAGGTGGAAATTTGGCGAGTAATCAAAGCAAGGTCTGGCGTGCTGATACCACGCTTAAAGCTAGTCGAAGGCTGTGCACCTTTCGCTGTTTTGGCCTTGGCTTCGGTCATCTCAACCGGCATCAAGCCTTGTTCTTTTAAGCGCTGGCGAGCCTGACGAGCGTTATCCGCTTCAATCGAGCCCTTTTTGCTCTTACCCTTGGCATCCAGTGCTTTGTATTCAAATGCCGCCATACTAGACTTCCTTGGTCACGCGCATCACTTCTTCTAAGGACGTTACCCCTTTCAGAACTTTGCTCAAGCCATCATCTCGAATACTTGGTGTTGTGCCACGAATTGCTTTCTCAATCGCCTGTTCGCCAGCCTCACTGTGAATCAGCTCTTGTACCGAATCGTCAATCATCAATAGCTCATGAATACCAGTACGGCCTCGATAGCCTTTGTGACTGCAGCTTTCACACCCTTTGGCATGGTAAAGCGTTAGGCTGTCTTTCTTCTTCAACCCAAACAGTTTTTTCTGTTCTTTATCCGCTTCGTAAGGTTCTTTACAGTCGTTACACAGGGTGCGAACCAAGCGCTGAGCCAAAACACCCAGCAGCGAAGAAGAGATCAAGAAGGGTTCGATGCCCATATCACGCAGACGCGTAATTGCACCGATTGCCGTATTGGTGTGAAGGGTCGACATCACTAAGTGACCGGTCAAAGAGGCTTGAACAGCGATCTCTGCGGTCTCTAAGTCACGTATCTCACCAATCATTACCACATCGGGATCTTGACGAAGAATCGCACGTAAACCACGCGCAAAGGTCATATCAACCTTAGGGTTCACTTGTGTTTGACCAATGCCATCGATATCGAATTCGATCGGGTCTTCAACGGTTAAAATGTTTCGTTCATTGCTGTTGAGTTCTTGCAGGCCTGCGTACAGGGTCGTCGATTTACCTGAACCTGTCGGGCCGGTCACCAAGATAATGCCGTGTGGGCGCTGAATCAGCTTACGGAAGTTTTCATGGTTTTCTGCTGTCATACCTAAACTGTGCAAGTCTAGACGAGTGGCGTTTTTGTCCAACAGACGCATTACCACACGCTCACCGTGCGAAGAAGGCATGGTTGAAACACGAACATCAACCGCTCGGCCACCAATACGCAAAGAAATACGACCATCTTGTGGCACGCGTTTTTCCGCAATATCCAATTTAGCCATAACCTTTACACGTGACACGAGCAGCGGAGCCAGTTTACGGCTCGGCGCCAACACATCACGTAACACACCATCAATACGGAAACGGATCGACAGTGATTTCTCAAAGGTTTCGATATGAATATCCGAAGCACCCTCTTTGATCGCCTCACCCAGCATCGCATTGATTAACTTGATGATTGGTGCATCATCCTCTGATTCAAGTAAGTCTTCGTCTTGAGGCAGTTCTTCCGCTAGTGAGAAGAAGTCATCACTATCAGCACCAATGTCTTCCATGAGCTGACGAGCTTCTGACGAGTCACGCTGATAAGCATCGGTCAGTTTTTTATCAAACTCATCGAGAGTAATCGCTTGTGGCGTGAAACCATTTTTCACAACACGACTCACTTCAATGATCGCCGCCGATTTCAGTGGCTCAACATAATAAAGTATCGGTGCGCGCTCTGGATGTTGATACTCCAACACCATCTTATAGCGATTCGCAAAGCTAAACGGCAAGCGCTGATAAGTACGTGCCGCCCCTACCAATTCAGCCATTATTCTGTTTCCATCTGATCAATGAAGGCTTGAAGTTCAGCCGGGTAATTCATGCTTTCGCCAAATTTAGGCAATACCGGGATGTTATCGTCTGCCATTAATTTCAGCCCTTGCTCAGCCTTGTACAACTGCTCAGCACGGATGAAGTTGTATTTACGCTGAGTGATACCATCGGCTGTCATGCCATCACGAATGATGGTTGGCTTAATGAATACCATTAGGTTCTTTTTCTCAACCTGAGTGCTGGTAGATTTGAACAAGTGACCTAGCAATGGGATATCACCCAAGAATGGCACCTTAGATTCACTTTCCAATGCACGCTCATCAATCAGACCACCAAGCACCAGCATTTGACCGTCTTGAACAATCACTGAGGTATTTAGCTGACGCTTAGCAAAACGCACATCAACCGCACCGTTCGCGCCTAATACGTTCGATACTTCTTGTTCTATTTGCAGCTGAACCGAGTCACCTTCGTTGATTTGTGGCACCACTTTAAGCTTGATACCCACTTCTTTACGATCAACCGTTTGGAATGGATTATCGTTACTTGAACCTGCGGTAGAGCCAGTTAAAACAGGCACCTCTTCGCCCACAATGAACGACGCTTCGCCGTTATCCATCACGGTGATACTTGGAGAAGATAGGATATTTGAATTTGAATCGGTCGCTACTGCACTGATCAAGGCAGTCCAGTCACCCATCACTACGCTCATTGCCGCGCCATTAACGCCAGAAAGAGCAGAAGCTAACGTTGAGTAGTCACCGGATTCTGTGGTCGTTTCATTACGCAAAAAGGCGCCATTATCATCATAGACTGCGGTGGTCGTTTCAGTGTCTTTCGCTTCTTCTAAACCAACCATTACGCCACCGATTGACGCACCTGTGTTGCCATACTGAATCACAGCACCAGTATCAAGGTTACCCCATTGCACACCAAGGTTAATGCCATCACCCTCTGCCATCTCGACAATTAGGGCTTCAATCAATACTTGAGCACGACGAATATCCAACTGTGCGATCACATCTTGAAGCGCATTCATGATGTCCGGTTGTGCGGTAATCACCAACGAGTTGGTATCACTGTGAGCGGAGATCATCACTTGGTTACGTTGCGATGAGCTGCCTTTGGTTGAAGATTGCTTTTCTGATTGCAAGTTGTCCGACACGCCTTTCAGCACATCGACTAAATCTTCTGCTTTGGCGTATTTAAGGTAAATTACTTGGTTGTTGCCCTTGGTTGCCATTTCCACATCAAGCTGTTCAATCAACCTTCTTAAACGGCTACGTACCTTAGGGTCACCTGAGATAAGAATCGCATTGGTACGCTCATCGGCAACCAATTTAGGCTGTAGAAATGCAGGCGTATTCTTCGCATCTGTGGTTTTGCTTAGAGCATCAACAATGCGCACCATTTCTGCCGCTGATGCATTCTTTAGCTCAACGACTTCAATCTCTTTATCACCCGCTTGGTCAACACGCTTGATGATTTCTGCTAAACGGTTCACTACCGCCGCACGACCGGTAATCAAGATGATATTGGCTGGGTCGTAGTGCACAACGTTACCCGCGCCAGCATTGTCGTTTAGTTGACGAAGCAGAGGAGAAAGTTCACGCACCGAGACATTACGAACCGTCACAACACGTGTCACCACGTTGTCGCCTTTGATCGTATCACTGTCTCCAACGACTGGAATTGCCGATGTTTTCGAATCCTTGGCCTTGATGATCTTAAGAACACCCGAGTCCATTTCGACAACCGCGTAGCCATACACTTCCAATACGTTTAGGAAGAAGCTGTAATATTGCTCTTCATTGAGTACGTCGTAGCTGCGTACATCGATTTTTCCGCGCACCGAAGGGTCAACGATGATCGTCTTCTCTAGGTTACGACCAACAATATTAATAAACTCTTGAATATCAGTGCCTTTAAAGCTGGCACTAAAATCACTCGCGATGGCTGCGGGTGTGCAGATTAAGCTTCCTGCCAATAACCATGCACTTTTCTTAAACCAATGCTTCACGTACTTCTCCTACACTTTCGTCCTTCGTTAGACGCAAAGTTTTAAAATTCAATAAACACTTCATGTTGTTGACCATCTCTCTCGACCACCAGATTTAGCTCTGTTAGTTCTGAGATGGAACGGAATATGTTGCCCATAGCAGCAGGGTCTGTCAGGTCTTGTCCATTTAACTGAGTGGCAATATCTCCGTTTTGGAGCCCAACAGAGTTAAAAAGTTCTGAATCTTTGCCAGGGCTCACACGATAACCGATCACTTTATCGTCACGCTTCACCTGAGACAGTCGAACATATTGGAAGATTTGTTGCGGATCTTTCATTATCTTCGCTTTAATTTCATCAAGCTTCTCTTCTGCTGAAGCCGGATTATTACCACGAACCGAAGAAGAGCTACGAGGTGGCGCAGGCGCTGATACAGCCAAACGCTTGTACTCAATACCTTCAAGCATCAAGGTTTCGTCTCGTCCTGAGTTATCAATGATAACGCGGTCGATTAATACCGCTTTTAACTTGGCTCGAGTGCCTTCAATCTCTTCATTAATTCCGTAGGTCGCTTGCGTGCCGCGATTGGCGATCACCGCTAAGCTCAGTTTTGGATTCGAGCTCGCGACTGCACCCACTAAAACGAGGTTTAATCGCGTCTTAGGCGCATCTTGGATAACTTGCTGTTCAACCACAGCGGGCGTGCTTGGGTTGTAAGCACCAAACATGTTGCTCTGCTGCAAAGAAGAGATATCAAGGGTCGATTGAGGTGCTGAAGACGATGAAGCCGTTGCTGTCCAAGGCGCGATAGTTTGCTCAGCAGGTTCGATAAACCATGCAAGCTGCCCTAAGATCCATGCGGAAGCTGCAATCAATACACAACAGGTCGCTAAGCTTAGTTTCTGCTGAAGTACAAATCCATTCTCTAATAAGCGGCTCAACATAGGAGAATTCCCTACGCGATTTTTGAGCTCTAAAAAGTTCACTTTCCTAGTCCCTTTTCATGACGACAAACGCTGCAAATCATTAAACTTTCAGCTTTTTTATTCATTCGTTCGATACCAAGCTTATTTAAGCAATAAGATCCTGAACTATATCATAGCAAATCGATAAATCGGCATAACATGGCTATTTTGTATTATGACTTGAAAAAAATGCCAACCGCCTCCACTTTAAGCTTCTACTTAATGTGATAAGCATCATCAAAAACATGTTGCGCACTGTTCGTTACAGTTAAACCGCATTCATTTCTCACTTAATAAGGCACAGCCCTATATGAAAACTGCTAATGAAGCTGTCAGACTCGATAAATGGTTGTGGGCAGCTCGTTTTTACAAAACCCGGTCTATTGCTCGCAACATGGTCGATGGTGGCAAAGTCCACTATAATGGTCAGCGCAGCAAGCCAAGTAAAATTGTCGAACTTGGGGCTGTGATTACACTGCGCCAAGGTAATGAAGAAAAGACGGTAACGATCGAGAAAATCTCAGCCCATCGTGGTGGAGCTCCGATCGCTCAAACCCTCTATGAAGAAACCACCGAAAGCTTGGCAAAAAGAGAAGAGTTTGCACAACAGCGCAAGCTAAATGCTCATAGCCCAGCACCAGAACGTCGCCCAGATAAAAAGCAACGTCGTGACATCATCAAGTTCAAGACTCAATAAGCTAGAAGGAATAGCCAAATGGCAGACCCAATGTCTACAAGTAATGTTTTAAATCGCTACCTATTTGAAGACCTATCAGTACGTGGTGAATTGGTACAGATGGACGAAGCGTACCAACAGATTATTTCTAGCAAGGAATACCCAGCTCCAGTACAAAAGCTGTTGGGTGAGCTACTGGTTTCAACGACGCTACTAACGGCGACCCTAAAGTTTGAAGGTTCTATCACGATGCAGCTGCAAGGTGACGGCCCAGTATCTCTAGCAGTTATCAATGGCGATCACGACCAAAAGATCCGCGGTGTCGCTCGCTTTGAAGGCGAGATTGCTGATGATGCTGGCCTACACGACCTAATGGGTAAAGGCCACCTAGTGATCACCATCGATCCTAAGAAAGGTGAGCGTTACCAAGGTATCGTTGGTCTTGAAGGTGACACGCTTGCACAAGTGCTTGAAGGCTACTTCGCTAACTCTGAACAGCTTAAGACTCGTCTATGGCTGCGCACTGGCGAGCATGAAGGCAAAGCACACGCTGCAGGTATGTTGCTACAAGTAATGCCTGACGGCACCGGTACTCCAGACGACTTCGAGCACCTAGAGCAACTAACAGACACCGTGAAAAACGAAGAGCTATTCACTCTAGAAGCGAACGAACTGCTTTACCGTTTGTACAACCAAGAGAAAGTACAGCTATTCACACCACAACCGGTTGAGTTCTTCTGTGGCTGTTCACGCGAAAGAAGTGGCGCTGCTATCATTACCGTTGCTCAAGAAGAGATCTACGACATCCTAAGCACCGAAGGAAGCGTTGGTCTACACTGCGATTACTGTGGCACAAACTACTCGTTCGACAAGAATGATGTTGATGCACTGTACGCAGAAGCAGCAGATAAAGGCAGCAATACGGTTCATTAATTTACGGCGTACCAAAAACACGTAATTTACCCCAAAAAGGTCAGCCCTCAGCTGGCCTTTTTTGTGATCAAAATAGCGCAAACTCCGTAACATCTCGTAATAAAATCACCGCTTAATTTTAATCAATTAATAATGTTCTCGCCCCTAGCGCAAAGGTTTGCGTACAGGATAGACTAGTTGGGCCAATATGTGACGAGACGCTTAAAACCCCATGGCTAATATGGATATTTTTTGAGCTATATCCCTGTTTCCCCCGAGTCTCGTTGCTAGCATGGTGAGCAGATAACAATAAAAAATTAATACAAAATCCCTACAAAATATCCTACAAGGAGCACCTATGACCGTTATGGAACATACAAAGGCTGCACAAATTGATCTAACTAAGCACGGACTGACTGGCGTTACTGAAGTTCTTCGTAATCCTAGCTACGAGCAGTTATTCGTTGAAGAAACACTGCCAGGTTTGGAAGGCTACGAAAAAGGCGTAGTAACGGAACTAGGCTCTGTTGCGGTAGACACTGGTATCTTTACTGGCCGCTCACCAAAAGATAAGTACATTGTTAAAGATGACACGACCCGCGATACCATGTGGTGGTCAGATCAAGGCAAAAATGACAACAAACCGATTACAACTGAAGTATGGAATGAGCTGAAAGAGCTTGTGACAACTCAGCTATCTGGCAAGCGCCTGTTTGTCATCGACGGTTATTGTGGTGCTAACCCTGATACGCGCTTAAGCGTGCGTATTATCACTGAAGTAGCGTGGCAAGCGCACTTCGTTAAGAACATGTTCATTCGTCCAACTGACGAAGAGCTAGCAACGTTCGAACCTGATTTCGTGGTAATGAACGGTGCTAAAACAACCAACCCTAACTGGGAGAAACAAGGTCTAAACTCTGAGAACTTTGTCGCTTTCAACCTGACTGAACGTGTTCAGATCATTGGCGGTACCTGGTACGGCGGTGAGATGAAAAAAGGTATGTTCGCAATGATGAACTACCTACTACCTCTACAAGGTATTGCTTCAATGCACTGTAGTGCAAACGTCGGCGAGAAAGGCGATGTAGCCATCTTCTTCGGTCTATCTGGTACAGGTAAAACTACGCTTTCAACCGATCCTAAGCGTGAGCTAATCGGTGATGATGAGCACGGTTGGGATGACGATGGTATCTTCAACTTCGAAGGTGGTTGTTACGCGAAGACGATTCGTCTATCTAAAGAAGCTGAACCTGAAATCTACAACGCAATCCGTCGTGATGCACTACTAGAAAACGTCACGGTTCGTGGCGATGGCTCTATCGATTTTGATGACGGTTCAAAAACTGAGAACACTCGTGTTTCTTACCCGATTCACCACATCGATAACATCGTTAAACCAGTATCAAAAGCCGGTCACGCTCAAAAGGTTATCTTCCTGACTGCTGATGCATTCGGTGTACTGCCACCCGTTTCTAAACTGACTCCAGAGCAAACGAAGTACCACTTCCTATCTGGCTTCACTGCAAAACTAGCGGGCACTGAGCGTGGTATTACTGAGCCAACGCCAACGTTCTCTGCGGCATTTGGTGCGGCATTCTTAACTCTCCACCCAACTCAGTACGCTGAAGTGCTTGTGAAGCGTATGGAAGCGGCAGGCGCTGAAGCTTACCTAGTGAACACAGGTTGGAACGGTACTGGTAAACGTATCTCTATCCAAGACACTCGCGGCATCATCGACGCTATCCTAGATGGCTCAATCGACAACGCTGAAACTAAGGTTATCCCTATGTTTAACCTAGAAGTACCGCTAGCGCTGCACGATGTTGACCCAGCGATCCTTGACCCACGCGATACGTACACTGACCCTCTACAATGGGAAAGCAAAGCGAAAGATCTAGCCGAGCGCTTCATCAACAACTTTGATAAGTACACAGACAACGCTGAAGGTAAGTCACTGGTTGCAGCTGGTCCTCAACTGGACTAATCCAACCATCTGCTCGGGCTTAGCCAAAAGCAAACGCCCAATTTAAAATGATATTTTTGTAGCAAGCCCCTCTTTTGAGGGGCTTTTTTGTTGATGCTTGACCCTTTTTGTTCCACTCTGTTTTAAGACTATTGAAATTTAAGGCTTTCAGGGAATGAAAAAGGTATTCATGGTGTTCGGCATTGTGTTGGCTATCGCCGTTGCAACTATCGCAGCGCTGCTATTAAGCCTGCAGACCCAATACCGTGCGGATGTTGCCAACTTTTTTATCAAACATACGATTGAACAACCTGTATTCATTGAAGATGTTGAGTATCAGGCGCCTTATCACATCACCTTAATGGGCATTACCCAAAGCCAACCAGAAAAGCAAACACCTCTGTATATCGACAAGATCGATCTTTGGTTCAGCCCCAGCTCGATGACAGAGGCCAAACTGGTCTTTGAATCTGTTTTGATCAGCGGCCTACAATTAGAGGCAGACGATCTAAAAACACTGACTTCTTTATTTACCCAACCAAACATCAAGCTCCACCAGCTGGCCATCAACAATCTCGACTTTTCGACGCCAGAGTTTAATGCGCGAGGCATCGACCTACAGATCTCCGCCCCAACGTGGAACAACGATAACTCGCTGCTACCTTATGGAAAAACCCAACTCTCTGCCTCACAACTGTATTGGCAAGGTGAGGCATTCGATAATCTGTTGATTGATCTAGACCTCAAGCCGAGTGACAGCACCCTTTATGGTGCTTCGTTTGACTGGCGTGGCGCCAATATTTCTGGGCAAGCTGAACAATATCAACAAGATTGGTCGTTGGTGAATGTGACCGTCGATGGCTTACGACTCAATCAGAAACAGACCCAAAACCTACTAAGCAAAGAGTGGGATGTTGCAGGCATTAAGATTAATCACATCAATAGCTTAGATATTCTGCGTAGCGACGTAGAGTGGCAAGATGGCCACCTCGCTGCCTTTGATGCCTCATTAGAAAATATCCAACTGCCTTTTGAAATCTGGAAACAACAGAAAGCCATTTTTTCTCTACAGGCAGAAGGAGTGACCATTGATGATGACATGTTCATCGAGCCAAGCCTCAAGCTCAACCTAGAAGCAAACCGGATTCTGATTGAGGATTTCTATACTCAATTCCTGCAGGGCACTGTTCAGCTCAATGGCGAAGTCGCCCCTAGCAGCATTCAATTGGCGCAGCTCGACCTGCAAGGCATCAAGTGGATTACCGAAAACCAAGATAGCCCTCTACCGGCCGCTCGCCTATTGCCTTGGCTCACACAGCTCCAGAACGTCGAGATTAACCGACTTAATATAGAACGCAGCCAACTTATCCAACTAGCACAAACGCCTTACTGGCAGGTCTCTGGATTACATGTCGAGGGGCATCAAGTTCAACTGCTGCAAGATAGAAAACTGGGCTTGTGGCAAGGGAAGCTGATGGCGAGCGCCAATGATGCCAGCTACCAAAATATTCTCAGCGCACAGCCTGTGGTTGAGATGAATAGCGAACAAGGAAAATGGACGCTGACTCGTCTGTTTGCACCACTCAGGAATGGCTACATTGAAGCCAATGCAACGCTCGATTTTAACCAAATCAGCAAGCCATGGAGCTTAGATATTTCTGCCGATGGGTTACCCATTGCGCCTATGCTGCAGCGACTTGAATTACCACTCGATGCAACCGGCTATGGCGAGTTTGAACTTCAAGCCGCAGGTTTATATGGCGACTCACTGATGCTCGGTTACTCAACCACAGGGCAACTCACTGGCAGCGTTCGCCAGGGTGTGATGACCTTTAACGATAAGCTTTCTGAAACATCGACTGATAACGTGTTTGAAATTCCAGAGCTTAATGCGCATTTTGACCGTGGGCGCTTCACTCTCGAACCGATGCACATTATTGGTACGTCAGCAGCAGAGCAAGGCGAACAAAGGGTTCAAACGCTCAATGGCGAGGCTTCTGGAGAACTCGACTTGCTTAAAGCCGAGCAACACACCCTCTCGATTACCCTATCGGACCCATGTCATCAAATCTCAGGAAAGCTCACCCAAGCTGAGTATTCGGAGATTAACGACTGCCAACAAAAAAGCGCCACTCCACAGGAGTAGCGCTTTTAATCAATATCTTACCAAATCAACGGAGTGCTAGATGTGGGCTATTCGCTCACATTAGAATCTGTCGAGAGTATCTTTTTATAATCAGGGATCAGCATATAGGTTCCCGTAAACTCAACCGCTTCCACATCGCCACTGTTAATGGTCACATGAATGATGATACGAGCTTTTCTGCCAGACGCGAGGCGATCTAAATCGCCACTGATCCCATCCAATGAAGTAGAGGCAACAGGGTTTTGCTCAACTGGGTGACGATAACGAATATTACTGTCTGCCAGCACGATATCACCGGTCAGCCCGCGTTCTTTCATCAATAACCAAGTCATCCCCCAACCAGTTAAGGTCGCTAAGGTAAAGGCAGAGCCTGCAAACATGGTATTATGCGGGTTCAAGTTGGGATTCAGCTGAGCACTACACTCAAATTGGTAACCCGTGTATTGGTTGATCTTGATGCCCATCTTGTCACTGATCGGGATCTGATGTTCCCAGCGCTGCTGAAGCTCATTACACCACTCAGGCTTGCGTAGAACGTCTGCCATTGGGTCAAGATGCTTAACCATCTGTTGGTGACGCACAGGGCCACGTTGATCGTTAATCTCACCGCGACGTTCAAATTCATTCTTCTCATAGAATGAGATCGCATCTTCACGTGCATTACACACCAAGCGCTTAGCACCCTCTTGGCGAGCCAATGACTCAAGTGCGACTAGAATCAACGAACCCATGCCTTTACTTTGGCGAGATTTCTTCACCGCCATATAGCGGATCTGACCTTCCAGATCTGGGGTGATATACAGACGACCAATCGCCATCGGGCGACCACGACCATCAACAATCATGCGATGGTGACTCATTGGGTCATATTCATCGCGCTCAGAACCTACCGGCATTCGCCAAGGTTCACGGAGCATCTGCCAACGAAAATGGTAATACTTGTTTAGCTGATTTTCGGTGGTTGGTGTTATGAGTTTAAACATGCTTATTCCTTTAAGCCTAAACCTGCAGCCAGAATGTCACTGGGCCATCATTAACCAAAGACACTTTCATGTCGGCTGCGAATCGGCCACGTTCCGTTGGTAACACTGATTCACACTGGTCAGAGAAATAGTTATAAAGACGCTCAGCATCTTCTGGGTGAGCACCACGAGAGAACCCTGCTCGAGTCCCTTTCTTGGTATCGGCCGGCAGAGTGAATTGAGACACCACTAATACCTTACCTTCTACCTGCTTCACGTTGAGGTTCATTTTATCGTCTTCATCTCCAAAGACACGATAAGTGGTCACTCGTTCCATCAAACGTTTAGCTTTGGCTTCATCATCACCTTTTTCTACGCCTAACAGAACCAATAAGCCTTGCTCAATCTCACCAACTACTTCGCCATCAACACGGACGGCAGCTTCACTTACTCTCTGGATCAGTGCTATCACTGTTGTTTCCTTGCTCTGTGATTTTGTCTTTATCCGACGAGTGTACCATTTCTTTCGAGTCACTCCACTGTTCCTGCTCACCCAATGCAGCGGTCACCTCAGCACCCACCAGCACAATCAACCAGCACAAATAAACCCAGACAAAAAGAATTGGTATTGCCGCCAATGCGCCATAAATCAACTGGTAAGAAGGGAATTGAGTAATGTAGGCCGCGAAGCCTTTCTTACTGAGTTCGAACAACAGAGCCGCAACCAGAGAGCCCGCAGCTGCATGAGAAAAGTGTATCTTTTTGTTGGGAACCAGCAGGTACAAACCGAAGAACGCAAAGAAAGAGAGAATCAAAGGGAGTTTGCGAATCACGGTATTAAAGGCGCCAGACACTACCTCGTTTTGCAACAAGCTCAATGATGTCACATAAGAAGTGGCTGCAATGCTCGCCCCAACTAAAATAGGTCCAAGCGTGAGCACCATCCAGTACATAGAGAAAGACAGCACCGCACGACGCTTCTCGTCGACACGCCAGATGTAGTTTAAGTTCTTATCAATATTCGAGATCAGCATCAGCGCTGCAATGAATAAGAACACACTGCCGACTGCCGTCATTTTTCCGGTATTGGCAACGAACTCTAACAAAGCACCGTGTACTGCATCCCCAGACGCGGGAACAAAGTTGGTAATAACGAAGTTTTGAATCACGATACCAACATCTGCAAAGATGGAGAATGACGACAAGATAGAGAGCAGAACCGTCAGCATCGGTACGATCGAGAGCAAGGTAATGTACGCCAAGTAGCCCGCATTCACGTTGACTCTATCGTGCGTCATTCGCGCCAAAAGATAGCGAGAAAACTGAATACTGAGTGTGGCGACCTTTTTTATCTTCAACTTGTAACTCCCTTGTAACTCGTTCATAGTCCTAATTAATATTCCGTTACTTAACTATAGGAAACTAGGATGCCTTATTTAATAGTTATAGTCCTCTCTATTTTTGCTCTTACTGGATGCCAATCAGCTTATTACTCCGCAATGGAGCAAGTGGGTTACCACAAGCGTGACATTATGGTCGATAGAGTGGAAGACGCTAAAGAGTCGCAACAGGATGCTCAGGAAGAGTTTACTAGCGCACTTGAAGCACTCAGCAGCCTGACTAACTTCAGTGGCGGCGACCTTGAAGACATGTACAACCAAATCAACGATAAATACCAAGACAGTGAGAAAGCCGCGCAAAATGTCAGTGACCGCATTGCTGCGATTGAAGATGTGTCGGATGCGCTGTTTGAAGAGTGGCAGAATGAATTAGATCTCTACACCAGTGATTCACTGCGCCGCTCAAGTGAGCAAAAACTTCGTGAAACTAAATCGTCTTACCAAACGATGCTGTCAGCAATGAAGCGCGCCGAGAAGAAAATGGACCCCGTGCTCAATACCCTTCGCGACAACACGCTTTACTTGAAGCACAACCTCAATGCGAGCGCTGTCGGTTCACTGCAAGGTGAGTTTATGAGCTTAGAAAAAGACATCGCCTACGCGATCAAACAGATGAATGCTGCGATCGCCGAATCGGATAAGTTCTTAGCTCAGTTGAACCAAAAATAACGCTCGTAGACACAAATAAAGATAAGCCCGTATGAACCCAATTATTATTACTGGCGGCCCTGGTGCCGGAAAAACCACACTGATCAATGCCTTGGGTGATGCGGGTTACCCCACTTTCGCTGAGTCCTCTCGTCAGTTAATCGAACAGCAGAGTCAACTTGAGAACGGTATCTTACCTTGGTTAGACCTTCCGGGATTTGCTCGCCTATGTTTAACCGTCATGAGCGAACAAAAAGACCAAGCCAGTCAGCATCCCGTTGCCTTTCTCGATCGCGCCATTCCAGATATCTGTGGCTACTTGGCTCAGGCGAAACTAGAGATAGATGCGGCCTACCGAGAAGCAAGCAAAGGCTACCACTCACAAGCCTTGTTCTGTCGCCCTGAGGCTTCAATTTATGTACAAGATGATGTGAGACCTTATCCGTTTGAGGATGCGTTAGAGATTCACCACGCTTTAGAAAGAGTCTACCAAGAACTTGGCTATGAGGTGGTTGAAGTGCCGTTTATGCCAGTCGAAGAACGGCTTCAATTCGTTGAGCGTTACTTATGTATCAAAAGCTAGATCCCCAACTCGGTCGTTCCTCCCTCTTGAGGATAACGAATACTTGAATGCTCTTCGTATCTCGTTTAACCGTATCTAAACAAACTAAAAATCGAGTAGGAGGAGGCCTCACGGCCTCCGTCCTCTCACACCACCGTACAAGC
>NZ_JBFSVE010000018.1:73607-82372 GCF_041467715.1 Vibrio sp. 10N.247.311.14 | reverse complement strand
TATAACTCTTTACCATGCTGTTCAAAAAACACTCACGAAAGATCAACACGCCCTAGAAACACGATTTAGAAAACCGATAAAAGACAGGCTCGATGTTGATGCAACATTGAGCCTTTTTAATATTTTCTACTTTTAGGGCGGTAGATTAGAAGCGGTAGTTCGCTTGGATGCCCACTAACCAGATGCTACCAGTCACTTCACCTTCGAAGTCACCACCAAATGGCGCAGAACTTGCGTCATCTTCAACCATTTTTGCGTCTTTCGCTAGGATGTAAGTGAAACCAGCGTCTAGTGTTAGTTGCTCAGACCATTGGTAGCCAGCACCAATACTCAACCAAGTGCGGTCTGTTTCCGGAATCGTCGCAGTACGGTGTTCATCGCTTACCGCTGAAGTGTCGTACGCAATACCAGAGCGCAGAGCTAACTTAGGTGTCATTTGGTAAGTTGTACCGATCGCAAAGCGGTAGTTGTCTTCCCAGTTCTCTTGCTTGATATCTTGAGTTCGAGCAGGACCGAATTCAGGGATGTCAGCTACTAGTTCTTCAAAGCTACTCCAATTAGTCCAGTTAACGCTCGCATGTACAGCGACTTTATCTGATAGTTGATGGAAGCTTGCAAGCTCGGCGGTTGCTGGCAATGCAAGTTGCATTGAGCCGTTATATTTTGACTTCACAGGAGTACCTAAAGCGCCAGCAACAGCATCAAAAGCGACACCATTTGCGTGGCCCTCAAGCGTTAGGTCTACTTCTGACTTGTAGGTAAAACCAAGGCGGTTGTTTTCATTGATCTGCCAAGCGGTACCAACTTGCCAGCCCCACGCTGTGTCATCACCTTCCATGTATTTTAAAGCTGTACCTTGAGGCATAGGAACTAGAGAGTTAACTGTAGATACCGCTCCAAAGCTACCTTCAGCCATGATGTAACGAATACCACCACCAATAGATACGCTTTCAAGTACTTGGTAAGCCGCGTTTAGGTTTAGCTCCATCGTAGTAACACTTGCTTCGTTACCGTGGTTTGCGCCACCAAAGTCTTTACCTAGGTCTGTTTCCATACCGTAGTTAGTGCCAGCAGCAAAGCCTAATGCGAACTTGTCGTTGTACTTATGAGAAACATAAAAGTTTGGGATTACTGCACTGTGCGCAAAATCGCTAGAATTTGACGAAGTAGATTGTCCCATCATGGACGTAGAAGTACCGTCGATATCGATGTTAGGGTCAACATAGATAGCACCAACAGAAACCTGAGTACCTTCTAGGTAAGTCAGCATGGCAGGGTTACGCCATTGTGCGTCTGCGCCGTCAGCCATTGCAGCTTCACCAGCGTATGCGCGGCCAAGGCCTGTTGCTGAGTATTCTGCTAGTTGAAAACCTGCCGCGTGAGTGACGGTAGAAGTCGAAAGTAGTCCAACTGCCACTGCAGCAGATAGAAGAGTCTTATTCATTTTCATTATTATGTTCGCTGAATCATAAGTATTTAGTGGCGTGATTCTACGTTTAGAGTCATTACTTTAAAAATGAAATTCGAATAAAACAGTGTTTTAGGGATTTAATGAGTAAATGTGTTTAATTATTAGAGAAATAATCTAAATGTTTCTGCTGTGTTGCGAAGTTTGAGCGTACACTTGTAGTCATATATTGACCTTGCAGGCTACAGTTGTAAGCTTAAATTGATGTAGGTCAGTGGTTTAGGCAATAAAAAAGGGTCGCATTATGCGACCCTTTGAGGTTTATAACCTAGCTTTTATTAGAAGCTACGGCTGTACTGTAGACCCATTAGGATTGCATCTGCACGAGTTGTTGCTGAAATTGACGAAACAACAGAAGTTGATTCATTAACTTTAACATCGTCGCCCATTAAGTATGTGAAACCAAAGTCTACGTTTGACGCTTCGTTGATGTGGTATGTGAAACCAGCTGAGAACCATTGGCGATCTGAATCTGGAACTGAAACTGAAGTGACTTCATCTTGTGCACTTGTGTCATACATGTAGCCGGCACGAAGTGTCCAATCGCGATTCATGTAATATGTACCACCTAGAGAGTAGTGCATACCATTCTGCCATTCGTAATTGTTTAGAACACCTGCTTTGTCTGCTTCTAGCTTGTCAAATGAGCTCCAACCAATCCATTGCACTGAGTAATGAACTGCGAATTTAGTATCTTCAATCTTGTGGAAACCAGAGAACTCAACCATATCAGGTAGAGGCATATGAAGGGTATCATCTTTATATTCAGTGCCTTGGTAGCTGATATCGCCTTCAGCTTCAAGTTTCGGAGAGTAGTGGTAAGCCAAACCAAAACGGTTATTTTCATTTAACTCGAAAACAGTACCAAGGTTAAAGCCCACAGCCCAACCATCCGCTTCAGCATCAAGAACTGTTTGACCTGCTTGTGGCAAGCCTGGGATTGGCGGAGTATTAACTTCCGAGCTCATTGTTCGTTTCAGTTCGCCTTTACCGTAAATAAGGTCAAGGCCTGCACCAAAGCTCCACTGTTTGTTTAGACGGTATGAACCAGCTAAACCAAAGTTAACACTTTTTACATCTGTTAGGCCGCCGTATTCACCACCCACATAGCTATCGCTGAATTCAGTTTTTGTACCGAAGTTAGAATAAGCATTTACACCCCATGCAAATTTATCATTTACTGGAACGATTAGATGAATGTTTGGTGCAATCGAAGTATCGCCAGCATCGTCATAGTCAGCATTGCTAGAATTACCGCCCATGAAGCCTGTGTAAGTAGCATCCTTGACTTCAATCATAGAAGTGATGCTTTCAAAACCAAGAGATAGTTCAGTTTTGTCAAACAGTGCCATTGCCGCAGGGTTACGTGCCATTACTGACGCGTTATCTGCGATTACTGCATCACCAGCGAAAGCACGGCCGATACCGGTAGCTGATTGTGCGTTAAGTTGGAAACCTGCTGCCATCGCTTGCGAAGACGCCAGTGTAATTGTTACTGCTAAAAGAGACTTTTTAAACAGACGCGTGTTGTTGGTAGTCATTCATTTATTCCTTTATATATCCGCCTCTACAGGGCGATTAATTTGAGCAATTGCTCAATGGTGGCTGATCCTATTCGCAAGTATACGATATACAAATCCGACCATTGGGAATTTTGAGTGGAAAATTATGGAAATGACGCCTATCTGGCACGAAAATGGTGTGAAATGCTGTTTTTTAGAGTTTTAACTCTAGAGGTATTGGTGGTGTGAATGGTTTTGTGGTTTATTTATAAATAAAGCCCAGCAATATCAGTAGTATAATTGCTGGGCCTTTTGTGACGGGGCTTTAAGAGCGAATCAGCTCATTGGTTTGATCATTTTTGTCAGCTTTTCGGCGATTTTGGAAACATCCTCACCATTTTCACCCACAAGGATTAAGCTGCTGCCATCTACGGGTGTTACCGAGCCGGACATGCCTTTTTCATCAAAATCGATAGGTTTGTCTGTTGGAATACCGGTTAAAAACAGTGTTACTTTGCCTTTTGCGCCTTGGAAGACCATATGTACTGCGTTGGATTTACCAAAGCCACAGTGGTTTAGGTAATAAACATGGTAAGGGAAAGCGTCATCAAACTGAAAAGCAAATGGGTTCATTTTTGCGTTGATCTGCTGCGATGTAACCTGTTCATCGATGCTACTAACAAAGCTCTTCTCATCAACAACATGCTTCATCGCTGTATCAACTAAACTAGCTTGCGCAGGTGAAACGAATGCATTTCCCCAATTCACTTGGCCAACTAATAAACCTGCAACGAATGCTACTGAGGCGGCCATTGCCATTGCTCGTCTCGCAAACGTTGGCCTTACTACTTTGCTTTCTTCGCTTGAGGTCTGATTGAACAGAATACGATCAGCAAGATCGTCTGGCACATCCACATTCATCGCAGAGTGGATCTGTTTATCAAGCGCTAGTACATCGTCTAAGAAGTTACTATTGGCTTCGCTATTCGCGGTCGCATCAACAATATCTTGTGTACGTTGTTTAGGTTCCGACAATACACGACGACGAAATTCCAAATCATCCATTATGTTGCCCCCTCTCTGCCTCTTCTGTATCCAACAGCTCTTTCAACTGATTTCGAGCTCTGAATAAACGTGTCATCACCGTGTTTTTGTTGAGATCGAGAATATCGGCAATCTCATCACCACTAAAACCACCAATCACTTGCAAGAAGAGAGGTTCACGGTAATCAATTTCAAGTTTCATGATCTGGGCTTGCAACCACTGATGCTGATGGTGCGGGTCATCACTGACACTAGCATCGTTACCGTGATCGTCGATATCAACCAGATCAAACTGTTTGCGTTCAAAACGTCGAGCGTTCTCGCGTCTCAAGATGGTAATCAGCCAAGATTTGGCGGCTTTTTCATCTTGAAGGCTATCGAGTGACTTCCATGCACGAAGGCAAGTTTCTTGAACTAAGTCTTCGGCAATGCTTTTGTCTTTGCATAACCAATAGGCGTAGCGAAAGAGGTCACGATGATAGGCGCGCACAAGTGCTTCGTATTTTCTTTGTTTGTCCATATCAGAGTTGACCGGACGCTTGGCTGTTTTCTTTCCAAACATTTTTATTATTGACACACGAGCCTCCATAATTGCTCTGCGTATAGCTGTCCTCTATACGTTGTGCTTCGTTTTTATATTTTTAGAGCTAACGATCGGCAGGAAATCGTAAAATCACATTAAAATTGATCTACTTCAAAATCTAAGGCCTCGAACTCGTTATAGTACACCTTGTCGTCTAGTTAGTCATTCGTGGCTAGCATGTTGAGCAAGACGACACTTCCTTTTGAAGGCTGACTTTACTTTCTCCTAATCAGGAAACTGATTATTTCAATTGGCGCTAAGTTAATTGCTTTATATACATTCCGACCACACAGCTTTGTGTGGTTTTTTTTTGCCTCAAGAAAACCATTCCCTACACAGCGATAACAGTCTTTGCTTACAATAGTTTAGTCTCTTACGACAACCTTTCCCCCAAAAAGGTTCGCCTGAATGTGCAGTTATATTTTCAAACAGTGAGATACTCGTATCACGTTTATTTAAACGCTCGTTTGATTTAATTAACAACTTCTTTACAATGCTTCAGGTCAGACCTCTTAACTTTAAGGAGAAACCATGGGCAAACAGGAAGTCAAAACGCGTTCTGGAGAACGTGTTGCCGTTGTCGCTGGATTACGAACCCCATTTGCTCGTCAGAGCACAGAATTTAGCCAAGTGCCTGCGGTTGACCTAGGCAAAATGGTTGTGAGCGAAATGCTTGCAAGAACGGATGTCGATCCTGCGCTTATCGAACAAGTTGTGTTCGGCCAAGTAGTGCAAATGCCAGAAGCGCCGAACATTGCGCGTGAAATCGTGTTGGGCACAGGCATGAACATCAATACCGATGCCTACAGTGTCACACGAGCATGTGCGACCAGCTTCCAAGCGGCAGTTAACGTGACCGAAAGCATTATGGCTGGCACGATTGATATCGGTATTGCGGGCGGTGCGGACTCTTCTTCTGTATTGCCTATCGGTGTTTCGAAAAAGTTAGCGGCAAATCTATTAGCGCTGAGTAAAACGAAAACTATGGGTCAAAAGCTGAAAATTCTTAAAACACTTTCCGTAAAAGATTTGATGCCAGTACCACCTGCAGTTGCTGAATACTCGACCGGTTTATCCATGGGACAAACGGCTGAGCAAATGGCTAAGACGCATGGTATTACTCGCGAAGCTCAAGATGCACTTGCTCACCGTTCTCACTCTTTGGCTTCTCAGGCATGGAAAGAAGGCAAGATTAAAGACGAAGTGATGACGGCATTCCCGGCACCTTACAAAAAGTATCTAGCGGAAGACAACAACATTCGCCACGACTCAACGGTTGAAGGATACGCCAAGCTACGTCCTGCTTTTGATAGAAAGTACGGCAGTGTAACGGCAGCCAATGCTACGCCACTGACTGATGGCGGTGCAGCAGTGATGTTGATGCGCGAAGGTAAAGCGAAAGAACTAGGCTTAGAAGTGCTTGGTTATATTCGTGGTTATGCGTTCTCAGCGATTGGTGTTGAAACAGATATGTTGATGGGCCCGACTTACGCGACCTCACAAGTATTAAAGAACACCGGTTTAGAGTTGTCAGACCTTACACTGATCGAGATGCATGAAGCATTCGCTGCCCAAGTTTTGGCTAACGTTAAAATGTTCGCGAGCGATGAGTTTGCACAGAAGAATCTTGGCCGCGACAAAGCGATCGGTGAGATTGATATGGAGAAGTTCAACGTGCTGGGTAGCTCGATTGCTTACGGACATCCGTTTGCAGCGACTGGCGCGCGCATGATGACTCAAACATTACGTGAACTGAAACGTCGCGGTGGCGGCTTGGCATTGAACACAGCTTGTGCGGCTGGTGGTTTAGGTGCAGCAATGATCTTGGAGGTAGAATAATGTCTACGACTCTTGATGCAACAACAGAAAAAGAAACAGTCGCTCAACCAGATTCAACCTCTGCGACTGAATCAACCAAAAAGAAAGCGACAGCATTTACTCTCAATATCGATGAGCAAGATATTGCTTGGTTAGCGATTGATGTACCAAACGAGAAAATGAACACGCTGCAAGCGGCTTTTGCTGAAGAAATGAAAGCCATCTTCGAGCAACTCAAAGAAAAGCAAAGCCGAGTTAAGGGCCTAATCGTTCATTCTCTTAAGCCAGATAACTTTATCGCTGGTGCTGATGTAAGAATGCTTGATGCGTGTAAAACGGCTGACGAAGCACAGTCTCTGGCTCGCCAAGGGCAGGAGATGTTCCAAACGCTTTCTGAACTACCGTACCCAGTAGTCGCAGCGATTCACGGCCCATGTTTAGGTGGTGGTTTAGAGCTTGCACTGGCGTGTGATTACCGTGTATGTACCGATTCAGATAAGACTCGCGTTGGTCTGCCAGAAGTACAGTTAGGTCTGTTACCAGGCTCTGGCGGTACACAGCGTCTACCTCGCCTTATTGGTTTGCTGCCATCTCTTGACCTAATCCTTACGGGTAAGCAACTGCGCGCTAAGAAAGCGAAATCGCTCGGTGTTGTCGATGCTTGTGTGCCTGAAACTATCCTGCTTGAAGTCGCTAAAAGCTTTGTTGAAAAGAATACGGGCAGTAAAAAAGGTAAGCGCCTTGCGTCGAAAAGCCAAGCGTCGACCAAAGAAAAGCTGATTTCACGTAACGGCCTTGGTCGTAAAGTGATTTTTGAACAAGCTTCTAAGAAGACCAATCAGAAAACACGTGGTAATTACCCAGCAGCGGATGCGATTTTAGACGTGATTCGTTATGGCCTTGAGAACGGCTTTGATAAAGGTCTTCAGTATGAAGCGAAGCGTTTCTCAGAACTGGTTATGACTTCAGAGTCTAAAGCCCTTCGTTCGATTTTCTTTGCAACCACGGAAATGAAAAAAGAACACGGCGCAGACGCAGAACCCAAAGCGGTTAAGCGTGTTGGTGTGCTAGGCGGTGGTCTTATGGGCGCAGGCATCAGCCATGTCAGTGTTACTAAGGCGAAAGTGCCTGTACGCATTAAAGACGTATCAAATGAAGGTGTACTGAACGCGCTTAACTACAACTTCAAGTTGTTCGATAAGCAGCGTAAGCGTCGCATTCTGAGCCGAGCGGGCCTTGAAAGTAAGATGCTTCAACTGTCTGGTGGTATCGACTTTACGAGCTTTAATCACACCGATGTGGTGATTGAAGCGGTATTTGAAGACCTCGACCTTAAGCAGTCAATGGTTGCGGACATCGAAGCCAATGCCAAGCCAGAGACTATTTTCGCGACGAATACGTCTTCATTGCCGATCCATAAGATTGCGGAGAAGGCGCAGCGACCAGAAAACGTGGTCGGTCTTCACTACTTCAGCCCAGCCGAAAAAATGCCGCTAGTAGAAGTTATCCCTCATGAAACTACGTCAGAAGAGACGATTTCTACGGTTGTTGCATTAGCGAAGAAGCAAGGTAAAACGCCGATTGTTGTGAAAGACACGGCTGGTTTTTATGTGAACCGTATTCTTGCTCCGTACATGAACGAAGCAGCGCATTTACTGCTAGCGAACGAGCCGATTGAAAAGCTCGACAGCACGTTATTGGACTTCGGTTTCCCGGTTGGTCCTATCACTTTATTAGATGAGGTGGGTGTTGATATCGGTGCGAAGATCATTCCGATTTTAGTGAATGAGCTTGGCGATCGTTTCCAAGGTCCTGATGTGTTCGATATTCTTTTGAATGACAATCGTAAAGGCCGCAAGAGTGGTAAAGGTTTCTACACTTACAAAGGCAAGAAGAAGGAAGTGGATAAGTCAGTTTACAAGCTGCTTAAGCTGCAACCAGATCCTAAGTTGAGCGATAACGATATCGCGATGCGCTGTGTGTTACCTATGCTAAACGAAGCGGTTCGTTGTCTAGACGACGGCATTATCCGCAGCCCTCGTGATGGTGATATCGGTGCGATTTTCGGTATCGGTTTCCCGCCATTCCTAGGTGGTCCGTTCCGTTATATGGATCAAATCGGCATTAAGTCACTGGTTGAGATGATGAACGACTTCGCTAAGAAGTACGGTGATCGTTTTGCGCCATGTGATGGCCTACTGACACGCGCTGGGTTGGGTGAGTCTTTCTACAATTAACTCTATAACTCATTGATTAATAAGCCCGTATCAAGCGATTGATGCGGGCTTTATTTTTATGGAGATATGCTAAAGGAGTGAGATTCCCGACTCAGTCGTTCCTCCTTCTCGGG
>NZ_JBFSVE010000018.1:0-73507 GCF_041467715.1 Vibrio sp. 10N.247.311.14 | reverse complement strand
AATGACGGGGAAGTGATGTGTTCTGTCTGGCCGTCTTGGCTTGGTGTGGGAGATTTCCGACTCAGTCATTCTTCCTTCTCGGGAATGACGAGGAGAGGGATGTGTTCTGTCTGGTAGCGTTGGCTTGGTGTGGGAGATTCCCGACTCAGTCGTTCCTCCCTCTCGGGAATGACGGGGAAGTGATGTGTTCTGTCTGGCCGTCTTGGCTTGGTGTGGGAGATTCCCGATTCGGTCGTTCTTCCTTTTCGGGAATGATGTTCAAGAGATAAAAAGTAAGTTATTGCGTTGATTGGAAAGGTGGTCAAACACACCTCAATCAAAACAACCGTCATCTCCTAAAGCGACGAAGGAGCGTAATAGGAGATCTGCTTTTGGGCTGCATCCAATAAAAAAGGTTGATGCTTTCACATCAACCTTATGATTTTCATTCCAGCTTTATCAGCCTAGCTCAGTATCTTTCGGGCGTAACTGAAACTCATCAATAGAGCCAATTTCAACACCTGCTGACAGCTTCTCTTCCTCATTATGAGCATTACCGTGAGCATGCATAATCAGGCGATTTGCCGTGCGTGGTTTTAGCTGGCTAACCACAAAACGCATCATGTCTGAGCGAGTTAACCCCTTAAGGTCTTCCAATACGCGCTCTCTCTGGTTGAACTCAACATCCTTATTGCCTATCGCAACCCATAAGCGCTGAGCTCGCCCTCGCAAAGTCGTATCTGGTGTCGAAATCTGATTCCAGAGACCGCGCTTACTGCTGTGCCATTGATAGTCGTTAAGCTCCAACAGCACCATGTAAAAGGCATTGAGGAACTCATCTATTGAAGCTAACAAGTCAGCAGGGGCGGCATTCGGTGATTGCACATACAACACAATACCAGGGTGTCGGTTGAGCGGCATATTGCCAGTACCGACCATGTAACCTAGCTGCTGCTTGGTTCGTATCTCATGGAAGAAAGTGGCCGACATCAAATGGTTTGCCAATGAATACAGCGCGATATTTTTAGGTGAAATATCAGGGCATTGGTAATAAACCACAATTGCTGAATCATCTTGGTTACACACCACTTCACGTTGGAAGCTGCCGTTTTCACCGAGCATGATGAGCGGACGCAGTGATTCTTCGTAAGCCTGATCTTGAACACGCAGTGCATCTTTTAGCGTTTCAGCCATCTTGTGTGCATCGGCTTTTTTCCAGTCGCCATACACAAACATCTCAACATGAAGTTCCGCCAAGATTGCTTGAACAAAAGAGGAGAGCTCATCGACCTCTATCGTTTCTAGGGCTTCAATTAACACGGAATAAGGCGGGTTATTTGGTTGAAGTATCCCAGTCATTGCATTAAACAACTGCGAAATAGGGCGATCTTGCGACGCGTTGTTCCAGTTTCTGAGCAATTGATGCTTGATGGTTTCGAAGCGTGTTGGACTAAAGTCGCGTGCTTGGAAACGTTCAAGAATCATATTGAGCAGTTGTGGCTGTTTCTCGCTAAACCCGGACAGAGTGAGCGTTACACCGCCCTGATGGGTGTACATGTTGTAGCCCATTCCGGCGATTTCAGCCTGATACGTATCTTTTTCGAGTGAGTCTAAGAACATCTCTACGCACAAGCGTGTTTTAACGATATTTCTTGGGCTAGCAACTGAGTGCGGGCTATCGATAGCGACATACACCACACCTTTAGGAACTCGAAATTGATGGTCTTGCAGGTGCCACAGCTTAAAGCCGTCGAGCTCTTCTAACAGTTGTGGGAACTTAGCGTCACCTTCCAGTTCAGTCGGGTCTAGATCGTAGCAAATAAACGGGTTTTTGCTTGGGAGTTCAAACTGCCAACCGGGGTTAATGCACGTAAAGCATTGAACTTGTTCAGCGCTAAAAGGTGTGACCGAGTAGGGCGTAAAGTACCACTTCGCTTCCCTGTCATACTCGAATCCCTGAGCAACAATGGTCGCTCGCATGTTGTCTACGGTTAAATAAGGCAACAAAGAACGCTGTAATTCGTCATCGAAATGCGACATTTTGTAATCGCCATACACCACATCTTGCTCTTGGTAGTGCTGCATGTTGATGACGAGGTGGCTGACGACATCAAGCGGTCTTGCTGGCTCTTGAAAGCGGAAAGCAGACTCTAAAACGGCGCGTTTTTCTAGGTAGCGCCACTCTTCTATGCCTTGTTGTTCGACTAACTTGATGTACTGAAATATCGCTTGGATGATGTTATCGGTTTTGGTTAAACCTTCTATGGTCAATGAGCAACTGACTGTGAAATCACGGTAGTTACTGCCACTCGCGCCACCACCTGCAGAGAGAGATGTTATCCAGCCTTTCTCTTTGAGTTGCATCATCAAACTGCCTTCACCTTCGTAACCTAAAAGGTGGGCAAAGAACGACAAAGGCTTAACGCCGTAGTGTTCGTCCATGCTTGGCATCGGGAAGGTTAAGATCAGTTTGCGCACTTCTTTAATCGGCTCAACGCGGACTTGTACACCCGTACTTAACTCGCCGACAATCGGAACTTCAACCTTTTTGCCTTGTAGGTTGTGATTGGTGATTGAGCTAAAGCGATCCTCAACCCAGCTTTGCATCTCATCTAACGACTGATTGCCAGACAGTGTCAGTGTCATCAAGTCAGCAGAGTATTGTTGCTGGTGGAAAGCCAAGATCTCTTGTCGAATCGTCTCGCCGTTTCTGTCACCCAACGTATCGATATTACCGACAGAAAACTTCGAGAATGGGTGATTGTGATTCACCAGTTCTTTGGTAACTTGGTACAAGCGTCGTGAGTCGTCGTTGAGTTTCATCTTGTATTCGGAGTCAACGGCTTGGCGTTCTTTGTCTAACGCTTCTTCGTTGAAAAGGGGAGCGGTAAAAAATTGGCTGAAGCGATCGAGTGCGGTTTCAAAGGCATTCAATTCAACATCAAAAAAGAAGCAGGTGTGCTCTGTTCCTGTCCAAGCGTTGTTGCTACCGCCATGCTGGCTGATAAAACTTTGGAACTCTCCGACCTTTGGATACTTTTCAGTTCCCAAAAATAGCATATGCTCTAAGTAGTGAGCTAAACCCTCTCGGTCTGTAGGGTCATCAAAATGCCCCACATTGACGGCTAATGCGGCTGCTGCTTTTTGAGCATTTTGATCCTGAACTAACAGTACACGTAACCCGTTATTTAAGGTTATGTAGCGGTATTGATGTTCATCATTTGGGCTTAAGTGCACAGGAGCATCTCCAGAGAAGGTGGTTTTTAAATTATGTACCCGATGATTCGGCGTGCAAACCTTGTGATCATATTTTGGGATATGAAGTGCTTTTTGGCGATTTCTAAATCACTTTTATCGATTTTTATCAGTAATTTATTTTCTTTTAACAAGATTGTTAAGAAAGTCGAACTCTTTGGCAAGTGACTTGATATAATTATTTATATTGACTGCGGTTTCTCTGGATTGAGAGCCAAACCTAAGTAGCGTTTCGCTGATATATGGGATATATCGACTTTCGACATGTTACGAAGACAGGATTGAACATGAAAATATTCATTATGCGCCACGGTGAAGCAGAACATTTTGCCAACTCGGATGCAGAAAGAGCGTTGACCAAGCGCGGGAAAATGGCTTCTCTTGCCGTGGCACAAGCTGCAAATGAGCAGGGGATTAGTCAATTCGATAAAGTGCTGGTGAGCCCATATTTAAGGGCACAAGAAACGTGGTTAGAGATCTCTCAGGCGTTTTCTGGAAAGAAAGTAGAAACCTGTGATGATATTACGCCTTATGGAATGTCCGACGATGTGTTTGATTTGACCTTAGCAATGGCTGAAGTAGAAAAACTAGAGACCATTTTATTTGTTTCTCATTTACCTCTAGTTGGCTACCTAACTGCAGAGTTTGCAACAGGCATTGCGCCGCCTATGTTTCCCACTTCGGGCCTAGCGTGTATCGACTTCAACCTTGAGACACAAAAAGGTGAGTTGCTTTGGAACATCAATCCATAAGCTCGTTGAGCTCTGTTTGATGACAAAGTTGCAGACAATTAGAAAGGGCATCTCAATATGATTGGGATGCCCTTTGTTGTTTTTTGGTGAGAGAGAGTTTGTTAACCAGAATTACTTCTCAGGAACCGAAAGCAAGACTAACAGCGCGCCATTACCACCAAATTCTAAAGGTGCTTGGTGAAAAGCCATTACATCTGGGTGTTGTGCTAACCACAAAGGCACTTTTTGTTTAAGAATGTGCTTACCGATACCATGTTGCACGCAAGCACAAGCTACGCTCTCTTTAATACAGTGAGCAATCATAGCTCCTAGTTCGCGCTTTGCTTCTTGTTGTGTCATACCATGCATATCTAGATACACGTCAGGCACGTAAACACCGCGACGCAGTCGCTTGACTTCGTATTTAGAGACATCATCACGCGCATAGCGTGTTGGCCCTTCCTCACTAAGGTGCGGAATGAACTCGTCAGAGAAATAAAACTCGCTATCGCTAGCTTGTCTTGCCGTTCGAGTAATTTCTTTTTGTTTGGCATTTCTTTTTGGCTGCTGGACTATGGTATCCTGTTGCAACTTTTTAACGCCCTTTACTGCATCGTTGAACAGGGCGAAATCGTCATCAAAGTCGGTGTCTTTTTTGCTCATCAGGTTATGAATTCTAATTAGAAACGTAATTAGCAGTATTGTAGCGCTTTTCGGAGACAATTTTGGATAAGATTTTTGTAGAAGAAGCGGTATCAGAACTACACACGCTTCAAGATGTGATTCGTTGGACTGTTAGCCGCTTTAACGCAGCGGGCCTATTTTATGGTCACGGCACTGATAACGCGTGGGATGAGGCAGTACAACTTATCTTACCTACTCTTTATCTGCCGATTGATGTTCCTTCGCATGTGATGAACTCTCGTCTAACGAGCAGCGAACGTCTACGTATTGTTGAGCGCGTAATCAAGCGTATTAATGATCGTACACCAACGGCTTACCTAACCAACAAAGCTTGGTTCTGTGGTCTTGAGTTCTTCGTTGATGAGCGCGTTCTTGTGCCTCGTTCTCCAATTGGTGAGCTGATCGAAGCTCAATTCCAACCTTGGTTAACTGAAGAGCCAACTCGCATCATGGATATGTGTACGGGTAGTGGTTGTATCGCTATTGCTTGTGCTCACGCATTCCCAGACGCTGAAGTAGATGCGATTGATATCTCTACTGACGCATTGCAAGTTGCAGAGCAGAACGTTCAAGATCACGGCATGGAGCAGCAAGTGTTCCCAATCCGTTCAGATCTTTTCCGTGATTTGCCAAAAGAGAAATACAACCTGATCGTATCTAACCCACCTTACGTGGACGAAGAAGATATGAACAGCCTGCCAGATGAGTTTACTCACGAGCCAGAACTTGGCCTAGCAGCGGGTACAGACGGTCTGAAATTGGTTCGTCGCATCTTAGCTAATGCACCAGACTACCTAACTGACGACGGTATTCTTATCTGTGAAGTTGGTAACTCAATGGTTCATATGATGGATCAGTACCCAGAGATTCCATTCACTTGGATTGAATTCTCTAACGGTGGTCATGGCGTATTCATGATCACTCGCGAACAGCTCGTTGCTTGTGCTGATGAGTTCTCTATCTACAAAGACTAGTTAATAACGGCTAGTTTTTAGCTTCGTACTTGGTAAGACGTTCTATTTGAAACGTTTTAATTTAAACGCCATGCAGCAATGCATGGCGTTTTTTATTGCCGCCATTTTGGGATTAAGTAATCAACGCAGAATAAATAATGTTCAATATTTAGTTGCCTAATATGCATAGCTATTACATATTGGTGACTAATGTTTAGCCGATTTAGTGAGTTAAGGAGAATTCGCGATGAGCTTTGATACATGGATTTATTATTTGTTGGCAGTACTGATTTTAACGGCATCGCCGGGCCCAAGTTCTTTATTGTGTATGACCAAAGGTGTGCAATCGGGCTTTAAATTATCAATATTTACTGCACTGGGCAGCTTAACGGCGATCACCGGAATCTTAACGTTATCGTTCACCGGCTTAGGGGTGATCATTGCCTCATCGGAAGTGGTGTTTAATGTCATTAAATGGACAGGCGCTGCCTATCTTATCTACCTTGGCTGGAAGTCTTTACGCTCTAACCAGCAAGATTACGACAAGTTATCGGATCAACAAGGCGGTGCTCAATCTGTCAAAGAAAGCGCTGCGCAACATTACTTAAGTGGCTTTATTGTTGGCGCGAGTAACCCCAAAGCTATCTTGTTTTTTACTGCACTTTTCCCACAGTTTATTGATCCCTCAATTGCGCTATTACCACAGTTTACCGTGTTTGCTTTTACCTTCGCAGTGATGGAATTGTCTTGGTTATTGGTGTATGCCTACTTGGGGGCGAAGTCGTCAAATTGGTTGTTTGCGAAAGGTCGAGCCAAGGTCTTTAATCGTGTCACTGGAGGTGTCTTTATTGGGGCTGGCGCACTGCTTTCGACGACCAGTCGAGCATAACTTTCTGTTTTATCAGAGAGGTGAATGGTTACAGAATATTCTTGATGCTGTCATAAAAGGTTAATATTAATGTGCTTGCTGCTTTTGGCGAAAAGCCGATATATTGTAGTTACACCATCACGTTCTCAAGGAGAGACATATGCAGCATCAAGAAATGATTCAACACAGTAACTTTGGCGTAATCAGTCGTACTTGGATTTTCTCTACCCTTTCTCTAGTGGGTATTCTTGCTCTAATGTAGTCAGCTTCATGGCTCTATAGTTTTAGTTTTTATTATGAAATCACTTGTTAAAAAGTCTTCAAAGTCAGAACTCTTTCTCTTATAAATGTGGCTTTCTCATCAGGCTAGCCACTTAACTTTTTCTTAGTCATCTTCTTCTAGCAAGCATCCCCCAGTAATTTACTCCTAGTCACCACTTTCTTCCTGTGGAATGGTTTATCACCTTACCTCTATAAACAAGCGCCATCGCACTTCTGAAGTTGTTACGAAACTGTGATAATCTTAAGTTATCTTTTATCTACAGTGTATCTCTCATGTCTGTCTGGGATTCTATTTCATTTAACAATCGATTTACTGCATTACCTCGACTGTTCTATACCCCAATCCAACCAACTCCGTTAAGCAATGTCCAATGGCTCGCCTGGAATCAAACCCTTGCAACTGACCTTGGCTTTCCGTCATTTGAGAGCGCTTCAGAAGAATTGCTAGAAACGTTATCTGGCAATGTGGAACCAGAGCAATTTTCTCCGTTATCGATGAAATACGCAGGCCATCAGTTTGGTGCTTATAACCCTGATTTAGGTGATGGAAGAGGGCTGTTATTAGCTCAAATTGTCGCGAAAAGTGGCGAAACGTTCGATTTACACCTTAAAGGTGCCGGTAAAACTCCCTATTCACGTATGGGCGATGGACGCGCTGTTATTCGATCAACCGTTCGTGAGTACTTATGTAGCGAAGCGATGGCAGGGCTCAATATCCCAACCACTCGCGCGTTGGCTATGATGACCAGCGACACACCGGTATATCGAGAGAAGCAAGAGTGGGGCGCATTGTTGGTGCGTGCTGCCGAATCACACATCCGTTTCGGTCACTTTGAACATCTGTTTTATACCAATCAGTTGGCTGAGCATAAGTTGCTGGCCGATAAAGTCATTGAATGGCACTTCCCTGAGTGTCTCGATGAAGAGAAACCCTACGCTGCTATGTTTAATCAGATTGTTGACCGTACCGCGGAGATGATTGCGTTGTGGCAAGCGAATGGTTTTGCTCATGGCGTGATGAACACCGATAACATGTCGATCATCGGGCAAACTTTCGATTATGGTCCGTTTGCGTTTCTTGATGAATATGACCCAAGATTGATCTGTAATCACTCGGATTACCAAGGTCGTTATGCTTTTAACCAGCAGCCAAGAATAGGGCTTTGGAACCTGTCGGCACTGGCTCACTCACTTTCTCCGCTGGTGGATAAGGCCGACTTAGAGGCGGCTTTAGAGCAGTACGAACCGCAAATGAACGGTTACTTTAGTCAGATGATGCGTCGTAAGTTGGGGCTACTTTCGAAACAAGAAGGCGACAGTCGTTTGTTTGAATCTATGTTCGAGCTGATGTCGCAAAACAAAGTCGACTACCCAAGGTTCTTTAGAACGCTATCGAACCTAGACACCTTGTCGCCACAAGAAGTGATTGATCTTATAATTGATCGAGAGGCAGCAAAACTGTGGGTAGATAACTACTTACAACGCTGCGAATTGGAAGATAGCTCAGTGGTCGAGCGCTGCGAAAATATGAGACAGGTAAACCCGAAATACATCCTCAGAAACTACCTAGCTCAGCTAGCGATAGACAAAGCAGAGCGCGGTGATAGCAGCGACATTGACGCTTTGATGGTGGTACTGGCAGACCCTTATGCGGAACACCCGGATTATGAATACCTTGCGGCTCTACCTCCTGAGTGGGGTAAAGCCATGGAGATCAGCTGCTCTTCATAACCAACCAATAGCGGATTAAGCCCTAAAGATTCAGATAGAGGTCACTAAGTTGTGATCTTTATCTGTTTGTTCTTCTAACTTTACAAACATGTCAATAATCAAACAATCGGCCAGCCTATACACTATGTGAATAAGTTGTAAATTTAATAGGTTTGGGCGATGCCAACAAATACTCGAATTCTCGTGGTGGATGATGATCAAGAAATCCGCGAGCTGCTGGAAGAGTACCTCACAAAATCTGGTTTCGATGTTTCTTCTGTGGGAGATGGTGTTGAACTAGAAGCTCATCTGCAAAACCAAGGTTATCCAGATCTGATTCTGCTTGATGTGATGCTACCCGGTGACGATGGTTTTACCTTGTGTCAACGCGTCCGTAAGCAATCGAATGTGCCTATCATCATGCTGACTGCCGTATCGGATGAAACCGACCAAATTATCGGCTTAGAAATTGGTGCTGATGATTACATTGCCAAGCCGTTTAGCCCTCGTCAGTTAATGGCGCGTATCAAAGCGTTGTTGCGCCGCGTTCAAGTGGTGGATGACAAGACAAGTGATGCATTGCCAAAACAGATTGTTTTTGGTGATTGGACGCTTGATACGTTAGCGCATCGAATTTCCCACAATGAAAACTCGGAAGAGATGGATTTGTCGGGCAGTGATTTTTCTCTGTTGATGTTGTTCTTAACTCGCCCTAACGAAGTTCTCGACCGTGACACTATCTCATTCGCGACCAGAGGCCGTGAAGCGTTGCCTTTTGAGCGAGGCATTGATGTGCAGCTTAGTCGTCTGAGAAGCCGATTGGGCAACAGTGGCAAGTATCCTCACTACATCAAAACCATGCGCGGTAATGGCTATATCCTCGCTGTGCCTGTTCAGTATGAACACTGATAATCAAGTGATGTTAATGAGCACCTCGGCAATGAAGTATTTCCTATGAACGGGTTGAGTCGGTTAAAGCCAAACTCTTTGGTTGCCAGAACATTGTTACTGACCTTGTTAGCTGTGGTGATAGCTCAAGGTATCGCAACGTCTATTTGGTATAGCGAATCCAAACACAAAGAACTGGAGGGGATTCGTTCTGCCTCTTCAAGCATGGCCAATATGTTTGCCTCGACGGTGACTTTCTTCCAGTCTCTGCCCGTTAAATATCGCCATATCGTGTTGGATCAAATCCGCAATATGGGCGGTACGCGCTTCTTCGTTTCTTTCAATAAAGAGGCGTTGATTGTCGAACCGATCCCTGATACCCGTTTAAAAACCGCCTCGATTGAAGCGATAGAAAGTGTTTTGAGTAGCAAGCTCAATAAAGTCGAATCAGTGCGGGTTGATTTCTCTCGCCCTGAACATCTTCGTTTGCTTAAAAATGACATCTACTTGAGCGATCTCCCACGATCGTGGGCACATCATACTTTAACCTTAGAACCTCTTAACCCTCCTATTCTGGTTGTTCAGATAGAATTAGCCAGTCATGAATGGGTGTATATCGCCGCGTTGTTGCCTGCGCCTTACGTCAAACTCGACGATACGATTCTCGGCAGAGAACAGGTGATCTTCTTAGTTTCCTCGACCCTCATTCTTTTGGTTTTGACTTACTTGATGATTCGTCGGCAAGTACGCCCTCTTAAAAAATTAGCAAGAGCGGCCAATGAGATGAGTATGGATATTCAGCAGCCGCCACTTAACGAAGAGGGGGCTACTGAGCTGGTGACGGCGACCCGAGCGTTTAATCGAATGCAGCAACGGATTCGTCGCTATGTTGCCGACCGTGAGCACCTTTTCTCTGCAATCTCACATGATTTAAAGACACCAATAACACGGCTTAGATTGCGTGCAGAGTTGTTGGAGAGTGAAGCAAAGAAAGACAAATTCAACAAAGATCTCGATGAGCTTGAGATGATGGTTAAGGGCGCTTTACAAGCGGTAAGAGATACCGACCTTCACGAAAACAACGCCATTATCGACCTCAATGAGATGATGCTCTCCGTGATTGAACTGCACAACCAACATCAAACCTTGGTTGAGTTTGAGCCCATTGTGGTTGACCCGTTAGTCGCCAAACCATTAGCCATTAAACGTGTGCTGACCAATCTTATCGACAACGCTGTGAAATATGGGACATCAGCTGAAGTCGATATTAACAGTGATTCGGTGTGGGTTATCGTGACTATTCAAGATCACGGAAAAGGTATTCCTGAAGACAAGTTAGAGTTGGTGTTTGAACCTTACTTCAGGCTCGCCACTGACGACCAAGGACACGGTTTAGGGCTTGGAATCTGTCGAAACATCCTACACGGACACGGCGGAGATCTCATTATTCGTAACTCCCCTCAAGGCGGCTTAGAAGCTAAAGTCTATATTCCACGCGGCCTAGAAGTTTAATGTAACAATTGTGTTACATTGAGCTTACCTTTTGTTTCAATCTTACAAATCAGAATAAGTAGACTCTGTATTGAACCGGACGTCGAGTCCGCTAAAACATGGAAGATAATAATGAAAATCAATAAAACCCTACTTACTCTATCTCTTCTTGCTGCCTCAACATTTTCTCAAGCTGGTGAAGTGGAAGTGCTTCACTGGTGGACTGCCGGTGGCGAAGCGAAATCCGCAGCTGTACTGAAAGAGATGATTGAAGAACAAGGCCATACTTGGAAAGATTTCGCTGTTGCTGGTGGCGGCGGTGAAAGTGCGATGACTGTTTTGAAAACTCGAGCAGTGTCGGGCAATCCTCCATCTGCGGCGCAGATTAAAGGTCATGATATTCAAGAGTGGGGTGGTTTAGGTTTTCTAACGTCTCTCGATGCAACTGCGAAACAAGAAAAATGGGATGAGCTACTGCCAGAAGTGGTCACTAAAGTGATGAAGTGGGATGGCGAATATGTCGCAGTTCCTGTCAACGTTCACCGTGTTAACTGGCTTTGGGCGAACCCTGTTGTTTTAGAAAAATCAGGCGTGACGGTTCCAACTACGTTAGATGAGTTCTTTGTTGCCGCAGACAAGATTAAAGCGGCTGGCTTCATTCCACTGGCTCACGGTGGTCAACCTTGGCAAGACGCGACGGTATTCGAAGCGGTGGCACTTGATGTGCTAGGCAGTGAAGACTACAACAAAGCGTTCGTTGACCTGGATATGGACGTGTTGTCTGGTGACAAAATGGTGGAAGTATTCACCAAGTTCAAAAAGATGCGTGATTACATCGACAGCAACTCTCCGGGTCGTGATTGGAACGTAGCAACTTCGATGGTTATCAATGGCGAAGCGGCAATGCAGATCATGGGTGACTGGGCGAAAGGTGAATTTACTGCGGCAGGCAAAGTACCGGGTAAAGATTACATCTGTGCACCAGCACCGGGCACTGATGGCCAATTCACTTTCAACATCGATAGCTTTGCGTTCTTTGAGCTGAGTGACAAAGAGAACCAAAAAGCGCAGCAAGACCTAGCGAAAACCATTCTTACCAAAGATTTCCAAGAAGTCTTCAACCTTAACAAGGGTTCTATCCCTGTACGTCTAGATATGGACATGTCTAAGTTCGACCAATGTGCGTTGGATTCAATGGCAACCTTCAAAGCGAGTGCGAAATCTGGCGATCTTGTTCCGAGTATGGCTCACGGCCTAGCGACAACAAGCTACGCTCAAGGCGCGATTTACGACGTGGTAACCAACTTCTTCAACGAAAAAGATGCCGATCCAAAACAAGCGGCAGCTAAGTTAGCAAAAGCAGTGAAAGCGGCTATCTAATCTAACTTGATAAGCGACACACAACGCACGTGAGTGACGGGTTGTGTTGCTTTATCGAACCCCCAGGGTGGGTAGGCTCGTAGGGAGCCTATCTGCTCTTCACTCCCAATTCTAATATGCGTGATGCTGATGTGGTGCCGAAAGGTAAGCCATTGGCTCGATTGTGCAACAAGGATAAGTTATGGAGCATGTTTTGACTGAGTCGACTCCAAAACCCACAAGGAGCCAGCCTGCACCGAAACCGAGTTTTGCTGACAGGTTGCAACATTGGTTACCTAAAATTGTGCTGGCGCCAACTGCGTTAGTGACCGTGGTGTGTATCTACGGTTATATATTTTGGACGGCCGCATTGTCGTTCACCAACTCTCGATTTCTTCCGAGCTTCAACTTCGTTGGTTTAACCCAATATGAAAAGCTGATGGATAACGATCGCTGGATCACCTCGATCACCAACCTCGGTGTGTTTGGTTTTCTATTCATGGCGATTGCTATCTTGCTAGGTGTTGGTTTAGCGGTATTGCTTGACCAAAATATCCGCCAAGAAGGCGCGATTCGTACTATCTATCTCTACCCAATGGCGTTGTCATTCATCGTGACGGGTACGGCGTGGAAATGGATTCTTAACCCGGGTCTTGGCATTGAAAAGTTGATGCAAGACTGGGGATTTACTGACTTCAAATTTGACTGGCTCGTCAATTCTGAAATGTCGGTTTACACCTTAGTGATTGCAGCACTTTGGCAGTCTTCTGGATTCGTGATGGCGATGTTCTTAGCAGGTCTGCGTGGCATCGATTCTTCAATCATCAAAGCGGCTCAAATCGATGGGGCAAGCTTACCCACTATCTATCTCAAAATCATTTTACCTTGCTTGCGTCCTGTGGTTTTCAGTGCGGTGATCATCACGTCACACATTGCGATTAAGAGTTTCGACCTTGTGACCGCGATGACAGCGGGTGGCCCAGGTTATTCATCGGATCTTCCAGCGCTATTCATGTATGCCCACTCATTTACTCGTGGTCAAATCGGCCTTGGTGCTGCCAGTGCCATGATGATGCTTGCCGGCATTTTAGCGATTCTCGTGCCTTATCTTTACTCTGAACTTAGGGAGAAAAAGTCATGATGAATAACATCAATTTTGCTCGAATCTTTATTTATTCAGCACTGCTTTTCTTCTGTTTAGTGTACCTAATGCCATTGTTCGTAATGGCGCTGACGTCATTCAAAACTCTGCCAGATATCAAGGCGGGCAACCTGATGAGTTTGCCAAAAGAGTGGGTGTTCGATGCTTGGTATAAAGCGTGGGACACCGCTTGTACGGGCGTTAAATGTGAAGGCATCAAAGGCTACTTTTGGAACTCATTCCAAATGGTGATACCTGCGGTTGCGATCTCAACATTGCTCGGAGCATTCAACGGCTATGTGGTCACTAAGTGGCAGTTCCGAGGCTCAAACCTGTTCTTTAGTTTGTTGTTGTTTGGCTGCTTTATTCCGTTCCAAGTCGTACTTCTGCCAATGGCGACCATGCTTGGCAAGATGGGCTTGGCTAACACAACCATTGGTTTGGTGATTGTGCATGTTATCTACGGCATGGCGTTTACGACTCTGTTTTTCCGTAACTTCTATATCTCGATTCCGGATGAATTGATCAAAGCGGCAAAACTGGATGGTGCAGGCTTCTTTACTATTTTCTTCAAGATCTTATTACCGATCTCTACACCCATCATCATGGTGACGGTGATCTGGCAGTTCACAGCAATCTGGAACGATTTCTTGTTCGGGGTGGTGTACTCAGGCTCAGAGACTCAACCAATCACCGTGGCATTAAACAACTTAGTTAACACCAGCACGGGCGTTAAAGAATACAACGTCGATATGGCTGCCGCGATCATCGCTGCACTGCCAACGTTGTTGGTGTATGTCTTCGCAGGAAAATATTTTGTTCGTGGCCTAACGGCAGGATCAGTAAAAGGATAATTACCCATGGCAACATTAGATTTAAAACAGATCCGTAAAACCTATCGCAACGCGGACAACGAAACGTTAAAGGGCATCGACATCAGTATCGATTCGGGGGAATTTTTGATACTTGTCGGCCCTTCGGGGTGTGGAAAATCCACCTTAATGAACACCATTGCTGGGCTAGAGAATATTAGCTCGGGTGAAATCGTGATTGATGGTGTTGACGTGGCTCAGGTTGAACCCAAAGATCGCGACATCGCGATGGTATTCCAATCATATGCGCTATACCCAAATATGACGGTACGCGGCAATATCGCCTTCGGTTTGAAGATTCGTAAGATGCCACAAGAGGAAATCGATGCAGAAGTGAATCGAGTCGCTGAAATGCTGCAAATCGAACAGTTGCTGGATCGTAAACCGTCACAACTTTCTGGTGGCCAGCGTCAACGTGTCGCTATGGGGCGTGCTTTGGCGCGTCGTCCTAAGCTGTACCTATTCGATGAGCCGCTTTCTAACTTGGATGCCAAGCTGCGTGTGGAAATGCGTCATCAGATTAAACGTCTGCACCAAAAGCTGAACACCACCATTGTCTACGTGACTCATGATCAGATCGAGGCAATGACATTGGCTGACCGTATTGCGGTGATGAAAGATGGTGAATTGCAGCAACTCGGTACGCCGCAAGAGATCTACACCAAACCAAACAATATGTTCGTGGCGGGCTTTATGGGGTCACCATCCATGAACTTCATTAAGACCATGGTGGATTTGGATGAGGAACAGAATCCGATCATCAAAGTAACGGGTACGGCTGAGCAAGAGCACCACATTCGATTACCACAAAGCATGCGTGAACAAGATGGCAAAGAAGTGGTGATTGGCCTGCGCCCTGAACACATCACTGAGCAGGAAAGTGAAGATGTGTCGGCAACGACCAAGCTAGATTTACAGCTGGAAGTCTTGGAACCTACAGGGCCAGATACGATTGCGATGGTGAAAGTGAACAACCAAGAAGTAGCGTGTCGCTTGTCGCCAGAATTTGAAGTGTCAGTTGGGCAAATGGCGCCGCTGCATTTTGACTTATCAAAGGCGGTATTCTTTGATGCTCAGACTGAAGCGAGAATTGATTTTTAGTTTTTGAGACAGTAGCTCAATGAGAGTCTAAGCTTAAACAAAGGCAGTATCACTAACTTATAATAAGTAACGTGATGCTGTCTTTTTTGTGTTTTAGCCTGTTTTATTTCCTCACGAAAACAGAGGGATAAACGAGATAAATGGATTAACTGCAATAATATCGTTAATTAGCCTCCGTTAGCTCTATAAAGCTGACCGAGAACAGCGTAGGATCGCGCTACTTTAGACCAAATACTAGGTTGCACATTAGTGCATAAACAGAAGAATACATGAAACTAACAGCAAAACCCTCAGCTAGTAACGCTTTACTTATTTCTATTACGACACCGGACTTCAAAGGTGACGAAGCAAAAGAGTCTCTTGCCGAACTTGCTCGCTTAGTAACAACCCTAGGGTTTAAAGTGGTCGGTACACAATCACAGCACCACAGTTCAACACAACGACAAAACGTGTTGGGCGCAGGTAAGCTTGCAGAAATTGCACACTTAACCGGTTACCAAGGTTCGATTGAAGAAGCCGAAGATGAAGATTTTATCGATGAGTCTTTTGATTTTCGTGCTGGTATCGATGAGTTAGATTTTGATGATCTTCCATCTGAAGACGTGGAGTTTGGTACTGCTGACGTAGTGGTATTCGACTGTGATTTGAGCCCATCTCAACTGCGTAATGTAGAAGCTCACTTGGGTGTAGAGGTGTTTGACCGTACTGGTATCATCATTGAGATCTTCAGCCGTCATGCTCGTACTCGTACCGCACGTCTGCAAGTTGAAATCGCTCGACTAAACTACCTAGTGCCTCGACTGCGTGAGACGGCCGACGGTGATAAAGAGCGTCAAATGGGTCAGGGTGCTGGTGAAACCTCACTAGAGCTTGACCGTCGTAAAGTACGTGACCAAATTGCTGCGCTTAAGCGTGAGCTGGTTAGCGTACAAGATGAAATGAAGAACCGACGCACACAGCGTTCGGAACTTTTCACTGTTGCTCTGGTTGGTTACACCAACGCGGGTAAATCTTCGATGATGCGTGCAATGACCGCAACCGAAGTGAGTGGTGAAGACAAGCTGTTCGCAACCCTAGATACCACGGTTCGTGCACTTCAGCCGATCACTCAGCCGCGTATCTTAGTGTCAGATACGGTTGGTTTTATCAAGAAGCTGCCACATGATCTGGTTGCTTCATTCCACTCAACACTAGCAGAAGCGCATGATGCTTCATTACTGCTTTATGTGGTTGATGCTTCTGATGTTTCATTCCGCGCACAGCTTGATGTGGTACACGAAGTATTAGCGCAAGTGGGCGTTGAAGGCAGCGAAAAACTATTGGTACTGAACAAGTGCGATAGATTGAGCGAAGAAGAACAGTTAGAGCTGATTGAAGAATTCCCAGATGCAATGCTGACCTCGACTCGTGACCCGCTCGATATCACCAAACTACACAAGTACATTGTGGGTGTGGCTGAACAAGGCATGATCGAAGAAGAGATCACGATTCCTTATTCTGGACAAGGCATTATCGGTGAGATTCGCTCAAACATGAGTGTGGTGAAGGAAGAATACGACTACGAATGCATCAAGCTTACTGTACGCTCAAGTGCAATTGATTTAGCGCGCTTGAAAAAGTGTATGCAGAAGTCTTAATTTTGTAGCGAGCCTGGCAAGAACAACCAAAAGAAAAGCGACCCGATAAGGTCGCTTTTTTGTTTCCTGTCGCTGAGTAATTAGTTACTCGTCAACCAGTCCATTTAGGTCATTTACGCCATTCTTTGAGTTGGCTTCCATCGTGCTAGTTCTGGATCAAGCTTGATGCCTTGCGAAGTCAGCAGGTTAACACGTGCTAAGTAAGCCGCACCGTGCATCAGGTGCTTAGCAAGGTCGACCGCATTACGCTGCTGGTAATCATCTAGGTAGCTGTCTTTTGCCCACGCGTTGAATGCGCCAAGTGCAGGGCCAGCCCATACTTGATAATCCATTTCACGACCTTGTTCGCCCGTGTTTGACCAGCGGCTAGAAAGCCCCAAGTACCAGCGGAAAATCAACGCCATTTTACGCTTCGGGTTGCCTTCAGCGCGTTCGATCTGTTTAGGGTCGCGCTCGTTAAAGTGAGCAACAGTACCTGCCCAGATGTCATCCAATGTTGAACGGAATACCTGCTTCTCTAGCTTTTGACGTTCTTCAACTGGAATCGCTTCAATGGAGTCGTAGCGTGTGTAGATCTCGTAAAGCTTGTTTGCACGCATTGGGAACAAGGTACCGCGCTTAACCACTTGCAGCTTCACGCCCATTTCGAACATGTCTGCTGCCGGAGCCATAGTCACGTCAGCCATTTCAGTTGTCGAAAGCAGCTTACGTGTGTGTTCGCTCGCGCCAGCTTCAACACAGGCTTGGTTAATAGAACCAGTAACAATGTATGCCGCGCCCATGTTAAACGTTGCTAGAGCTGCGTCAGGCGTGCCGACGCCACCACCACAACCAACACGCAGCGGTGTTTTGAATTGGTACTGAGCTTGGATCTGTTCTTTCAACGCAAGAATCGTTGGTAACAGGGTGACTAGAGGGCGGTTATCGGTGTGACCACCAGAATCCGCTTCTGCAGTAATGTCATCCGCCATTGGAACCAACTGTGCTAGCTCCATCTGTTCTGCTGTGATTCGACCTTCATCAACCAAAGCTTGCAGCATTTTCACAGGAGCAGGCTGCATGAACTTGCTTGCGACTTCAGTACGGCTCACTTTTGCGATGACTTTGTTGCCAATCTGGATTTCGCCTTTTGCATCACGGCTTAGACCAGCAGCACGATAGTGAACAATTTGCGGTGTTAAACCTAAGAAGGCTGAAGCCTCAACCGTTTTCACTTTGTGCTTCAAAAACAGCTCTACACTGCCGCGCTCTAGTGCAGGTTCACTTGGGCTGTGAATCAGGTTAAACGCGTAAGGGCCGTTTGGTAGCGCTGCTTGAATACGGTTGATCGCTTGCTCAACGCGAGACGGGATTAAGCCTGCCGCGCCAAATGAACAAAGAATGCCTGCCTGACCAAGCGCAATTACAAGCTCTTCAGATGAGATGCCGTTGGCCATTGCGCCTGCGTAGTACGCGTATTTTACGCCATGACAGCGACGAAACTCTTCGTCGCCTAGGCTTTGTGTACCAAGAGCTGGAGCAAAGGCGCTAACAGGTTGGCTGTTCGCTGAGCTTGCTGAATCGCCCGATGCAATCTCAGATTTTTGGCTTACGCCTAAACCTTTTTCTGGGTGGTTCACGACGTAACAAGCAAGGCTTAAGTCTTTCAATATTGTCGACATTGCTGCGTTATCAAAGCGAGTTGTGCTCTCTTCGATCTGCCAAGGCCACGGAGATAGCTTTTCGTTATTGATAGTAGTTTGAGTTGTCATACTAAATTCTTTCCTAATTCTCTGTCTCTAATGGCGGCTTAAGCTTTATTGATACCAGAAGCTTTATCGGTAGCAGGGGCTTCTTCGATACAAATTGCGATGTCTTTCACTTCGTAAATACGCAGACCATCTTTGCTCAGGTTTGCGTCACCAACGATGATGCGTTTGCCGTCTTCGTCTTTAACCGCTGTGATATGTACATCGAGATACATCTGTTTGTTCAGAGGGTTAATCTGACCACGGTATTTCCATTTCACTTCAGATTGGATTTGACCGAACTTTGGATTGCGGAAGTCAGCGCCAAGATCTTTGTTTAGCGCATAGGTTTGCATCAGCTCGATGATCGCTTCGACACCTAGAGAACCTGGCATTACAGGATCTTGATGGAAGTGGAATTGGAAGAACCAATCACTTGGGTCAATCGTACGCTCAGCGTATAGGTAACCAAGACCGTCTTTACCACCATCGCTAGTGATCTGCACGGTATCGATAAAGTTCAAACGACCGCCGGCCAATTTGTAGTGCTCTTGTACTTCACCAGTAGACGAGACAGGTGCATTGAAGTAACGCGTCGTTTTGTCTAGCAGGTTGATGTTTACATCCGGCGTGCGGTTGTTATCAACGTGCCAAGGATGAGTCACCTTACCGTTGTCCAAACCCAGTTGGTCTTTCAGTGCTGCGCCTTTGAAGTAACCAAATACCGCTGTACCTTCGTAGAATGGCACGCCGTCAGTGCTCAGTTCGAAGCTAAAGCTCTGTACGATGTTTGTACCCATCATTACGGTTGAAAGCAGGCGAGAATCGTTGGTGATCGTTTTGCCACGCAAGTCGACGTTACGCAGCATTTTGCCGCTGCCGTCTAGGTTACGGAAAAACAGTTCTTCACCTGGGAAGCCTAGTGTGGTGCCCATGTAGCCAGAGATAAAGCCGTTTGGCTGCAGTGAAATCTCCATCAATACCGAATAAGGCATCAAGGTGTGGTGGCTGTTTTCATCAAAGTACCATGCATTTTCTGGCACTTCGTATTCTGCGATACACGATGAAGGCTTCTTGAAGTCGCCACGCTTGCCATCAATCTCTACGACACGAGTAGTTAGCTGCAGATCGCCACACGGAGTACGTGGTGGAATCATCCCACGGTAGATTGAGAAGTCAGGGCCGAAACATTTTTCGATATCGCCCGTTGCGAATTCGAACATGTGGTAAGGCGTGAATGGAACTGTATCTGGAGTGCGATTTGGGTAATCTGGAGTCACCGGCGCTTCAACGTGTTGAAGTGGAATCACACCTTTGTTTGGTGCAGTTTCTAGGTCTTCAATTTGCGCCATCAGTGGCGCATTTGCTGAAGCTTGTTGGTTCACTGCTGGCGTATGGCCTAAGCTTTTATGGTCCAAGTTTTCGATAACAGGAGTCGCGACAGCTGTTTCTAAAGAAGGTAGGTAACGAGTACATTCGTCGTCTTCTTTGATCATCACACCCAAGTTTTGGAAATCAACAATCACTTTGCCATTCAGCAAAATATCGATGTTAGCTTTCGCGTATGGGCGAGGGCTTAGACCAATCTCGGTCACTTCCATGCGGTAAGTCAGTTCTGCTGATTGTGGTAGAACTTGACCACGACAACGCACTTGTTGAGGGGCATTTTCAAGCGGTTGGAAACGACCATTTTGAACAAGCGTATGCATGCCAAGGTGCATCATGAAGAATTGAAGCAGCTGACCACAACCTTCTGCCATCAAAGATCCAGCCATTACTGAGTCATCTTTGAAGTGACAAGGGAAGTACCAGTGCTCAGGCTCTAGCTGCTTGTGACCTTCAATCAGACCAAGTCCCCATGTGCCGCCTTGCGGTTCAACACGGCTAACCTTTTCGATCATCATGAACTTCTCTGAGCTGAAGCACAAAGAAGGCTGGTGGCGATCAGATTGGTGAGTTGGGCCAAAACACTCTGCAATGTTTGCAGTCAGCAGGTGGCGCAGTTCTTGGTGGTTAAACTGCGTTTTAGGGCAGTGCAACATAGGGTCGAAGCGTTGCTTAGTGGCAAGTTTACGAGCCTTGATTTCATCTTCAGTGTGAATCACACCTTTGCCGTCTGCTAGCTCTTCGTCAGTGAAGAAGCCTGCACAACCGTTATCCATTTTCAGGATCATCTTGTCGCCAACGAAACATTCGTACGAGAAGAAGAACAGCAGCGTGTCGCCATTGCGAGCAAAGCTGTTGATTGAGATGTCGTAACGCAGCGTATCGCCACCACGAGGCAAGTCGCCAAGGAAGGTCAGCGTACAATCAAGCAGGCGATAAACACGCTCGCCTTTGTTTTCGAAGTCAATGCCTAAGTAGCTGATCAGCATTAGGTCACACTGACCTGATTCAACTGCAACAGCCCAAGGGATTTGACCATCAACAAGATACGGCGCATCAACTGGGATGTCGTATTCGGTGGTCATGGTGCTTGGCTTGTACTCGTTCACTGTCGCGTTGAGCTTGGTTACACGAGATACCAATAGGTAGTCTGTGGTTGGTAGTCGAACGCGGCGCGAGTAGCTATCGATGATCGCGTAGTCAGGGCCAAATACATTGGCGATGTCGCCTTCCGCGTATTCAACCAGATCATCGTAATCCCAGATACATGGCTTACGAACAGGTTTTACTGGTGCCGGTGTCGCAAGTACGTTTACCGGTGCTGACTGAACCTGAGCTGGTTGAGCTTGAACAGGCTGAGTTGATGTTTCGGCTGAGCTATCTAAACCAGACGTCACTGCGTTTAGCTGCGCCTTTAATAGTGCATCAGCCATCTGCATGCCTTGGGCTCGTGTGTGCAGGAATGCTTTGTGTACCTGTTGAGCCGCTTGCTGGTTTTGAGCAAACGCTTGGTTTTGGCTTAGATTTTGCGGCTGCTGTGAAGCTGCGTCGATTTGAGACACGCCATTTTTAGCGGATAGGACATGAGTCATATTGCTGTGGTTACCTGTTAGCTGACTGTGGCGAGTTGGCGCCAGAGTAGGGGATACTGATGTAGGAGTTTCGATGGCTGGTTCTACCGCGTTCTGCGCTAATACCTTCTTCTCTAACTCTTTTTGCACAAGGGCTGCTTGAATGCTTGCTGTCGTTGGAGCCGACGCCACTCTTGCTGCTTGTTTACCAGAAGCTTTCTGTTGAATGTGCGCTAGGTTAGCGATTGGTGTCTCTGCGATGTGTTGATAAATATCGCGACCACCAAGAGTCACTTGCTTAACCAACTGACGCTTAGCATCACTTACCAGTTCACTACTTAAACGAACAGAAAGTGATTGAGATTCAACACTCGATTGGCTTAGTAGCAGCTGTGAACATTGTCCTTCGCTGATGCTGGCAACAATCGCGTTTTTAGAACTGATGCTTGGATTCAGAGGGGCAAGGTTCAGGTTGAGGAGGCCGTGTAGTAGGCTTGCCATGCCAGAAGCTGCCGAGCAATGACCAACACGCTGACTCGCTTGAGTCGTTTTTGTGTTCGCGAAACTTAGAGACGTAGACTGATGTAATGAAGATTCGGGTGCATGGTTAAGCTCAAGCAGAGAAACATCGTTTGAGCTCATACCGACTTGAGTCAGTAACTCATCAGCAACGGCATTGTTACGCTCGCTTGAACCAAAGGCCAATGCGTTGATGCTGCCGTAAGCCATATCTTGGTTAGTCGTTACTCGACTCTCGTCAACAAGAACAATTGCACCTGCGCCTTCGCCGACATTCCAACTGCCGTCTTGCGGTTGTCCGAATTTAGGAGCAAGTGATACTGGGCTCACGCTGTTCTTCAGAATGACATGTTCTGCACTGCTACTAAGGTCAACGGCTGCAATTACAACGGCATCCATTGATTCTTGCGACATCAGGTTTTGCGCGACATCGATACAACGAGCAACCGACTGTTCAGCGGCAGAAATCGTAAAGGCAGGGCCGTTAAAGTCCCACAATGAAGAGATGCGCGAAGCCATGATATTGCCGATGAAACTGGTGTATTGGTTCAGCTTGGCTGCGTCCATCACACTGTCCATCGCGATGGTTTCTAGCGATTGGTATTCGTCTTGTGTTAGCTCAATACCCATGTTGGCAAAGCTGTCAGCCAATTGGCTATGCAGGTTTACGCGTCCACGGAATTGGTGCATCTCAAGCTCAGTTTCCATCGCTACCAGTACTGCAACCTTTTGGCCTGCCACAAGCTTGGCATCTTTGATCGCTTCGTCTGCAACTTTCATCAGTAGCAACTGCTGAGAGATCAAACGGTCATCTTCATTCGGCGGTACTTTGAAGCGTAGGAAATCGAGGTCGAATTGATCGATGTAAGCCCCGTTTGGAATGCCGTGTAAACCAAACTGATTCAGCAGTTCTGGATGTTGGTCTAAACCTTTCCAGCGCTTCTTAGGCAAAGCAATGAAAGCATCGTTGTTGGTTTCAATCGCAGTGCTCAGCGCGTTGATGCTTTGCAGAGAACCGAAGTGAGACGCTAGGCCAGTAATGCTTAAATTAGACGGCTGTAGTCTTGGAGACGCAGACTCTAGAGTCTGGTTTACATGACTCTTATCTGAGTACGCTTCAAGCAGTAAGTGTGCGTTACAACCACCGAAACCAAATACAGAAACACCCGAACAGCGCTCTGAGTTGCCCGCTTTACTTGGCCAAGGTTGAACTTGCGTTGGTAGCGTCTGTGAGCCAAATAAACCTTCTGGCGACGATAGCGGCTTGTCCAAATTAATACTTGGCGGAAGAACACCTTCTTTCATCGCAAAAATCATCTTCATGATCCCCGGCATACCCGCCGCAGTCAGTAAGTGACCGAGGTTGGACTTCGCAGAGCCAATCAATGGCGGGTTAGAACCATTCAGTTTGTCAGCAAAGAAACGTTCCATTGAGGTTAGCTCAACCTTGTCACCTAACGGTGTGCCGGTTGCGTGACACTCAATTACTTCGATGCTGTCTGGTGTTAGGTTAGAAGCTTCGTAAGCGCGTTCAAAGGCTTGTACTTGTCCTTTGCTATTTGGGCTTAATACGAACTGGCCACGGCCATCGTTCGACAAGCCAATACCGCTGACGACTGCGTAGATGTTGTCGCCATCACGCTCTGCATCAGCTAAGCGTTTTAGCACTAAAACACCGGCACCTTCGCCAGCAAACAAACCTTTACTGTTGCTATCAAACGGAACCGACACACCGTGGTCTGGGTAAGCGTGGAAGATTGAGAAACCCATGTTGATAAAGAATGGGTCAGCACCTGATACCGCGCCCGCCAACATCATGTCGGCTTTGCCCGTGTTCAAGTAATCACACGCTAACTTCAATGAATATACTGAACTTGCACATGCGGCATCTAGGCTAAGTTGCACGTTGCCTAAACCCAAGGCATCAGCCACTAACTTAGAGGCGTTATGTGCTGCAGCACCATTGATAGGGTTGAGGTCTTGAGCGTTTTCATTAGTTGGTAGCAGTGAAAACTGGTCATTAGCCAATTTAGCTTGTAGTGCTTTCTCGACCACCGAGTGATATATCGGCAGAAACAAGTCGTTTGAGCGTGTGGTTGGGAACGAAAGGGCACCCATGATCACGCCTGTGCGCTCTAAAACATCGGCATTCAGATCAATGCCAGCGTCGACTAAAGCCTTACGACTGGTGTCCAAAGCCCATAGGAAACTTTGGTCAACACCGTTGAATGACTCAGCTGTAAAGCGGTAGCCATTGCTGTCGAAATTGAAGTTTTCGATGTAGCCGCCTTTATCACAGTAAAAGCGGTCTGATTCGCCTTGCACGCCCTGATAGCTTTCAGGTTTAGCACCTAACTTTTCAGCGCTTAATGTGGTGCGAGAATCTTTTTTATCTAGCAAGTTTTGCCAAAAGTCTTTTGGCGTATCCGCTTCTGGATACTGGTTAGCAATACCAACAATCGCGATCTTATTGCACTTCACTTGCTGCTTATTCTTAGTTTGAGCCTGATACTGGTTCGATTGAGAACTCATACTAGCTCTCCTTGATGATTCACTGCGCTGCCTTGAGGCACACCACGTAATTGCTTAGCGGCGGTGATCTGTTGTTCTAGCCCTTGAATAAGTGGCTCGACAGACAGTGGAATTTGATGAGTAATGAGCTGGCCAATACACTTGATGAGCGTGACAATATCGTCACCACCCTTGGCATTGGAAGCGATTGTGCAGTACTGGTCGGCTACGTTGTCGCTACGATTGATCTTGTCGATCAATGTGCTGGTTTGACGATCGGCACCTACTTCGACAAACAGACGAGCACCTTGCTGACGCACACTCTGGATCAACGCGGTGAAATCCAGCGTCGAACAGAAAGTATCGGCAATTGAAAGGGCGATGCTGTCGCTGTCGATATTGATTGGTGCGCCCGTCGTTAGACCTGCTGCGCTGATAAAGCGGATATGCTTTGGCAATTCGTCGAACAGTGGTTGCGTGTAAAACTTACGCACTTGGCTATGTTGGCTCAATGCTGGTGTGGTGTGCATTGCGGTAACACGATTCGCGGCAATGCCACGTTTACCCAGTTTTTTGAGCAATGCACGACATGTGCTTTCACAACCTGCCAGTACGCAAGTGTCACCTTGGATGATAGCGAGATAAGCGCGTGGAAACTCTGGTAACAGAGCCTCAATCGCTTGCGCATCACTGCGAACCACAAAGCTGTTCCATTGGATGCTTTCGTCGCCGTTCAGCTGCCAATCTTGACGCACTGCAGTGAGTTCGCCAGAAATTGCCGTGGTGAAAATAGGGCTAGTTTGAGTCATCTCAATCAGCGCATGTGGGTTTTTCCAAACATTTAAGCTGGCCCACATGGAAGCCTCACCCTTGGAGTAACCCAAAGCGAAATCTGGCTGCACTTTGAATTCATCACATAGCAGTTGTGTTAACAGGTAACTACTGCCTACACCGGCAATTGCCAATTCACTAAGCGACATTTCTTGCGAATCTTCAGCGTAGGTTTTCTCTGCCTGCAGCATCTCTTTCAAGTTACCCTCACGTTCTAAACGAGCAAATAACTGTGGGAAATGGTGGTGAAAATCGCGCAACATACCGGGATAAACCGTGCCAACACCAGGGTAAACAAATGCAACGCCACCTTTGCTTTGAGGCTTTGGTGAGAAACAACTGCCTGCTGGAGTCTTGTATTGGCTATTGTCAGCCATTATTTTTGGCAACGCATTTTCTAGCGCTGTGATCTCTTGCAGTGCAGCATCGATTGAAGCCGCCTGAATCACGATATTCGCACCACAGTCAGCATTGTGTTGAGCGCTTTGGAAATGACTTAGGTTTGAATACATCAAGCTGGCGATAGCAAGTTCTCTGTCTGCCGAATCACTAACGCATTTAAGCTCAGCTCTTAGTGAGGCCAACTGAGAAACCAATTCAGTTTGCTCGCAGCCAGAAACCACAAACATCAAACTCTCGCTGGATAGCAATGGCTTTGGCTCGTGCAAACCGGTCGCTTGAGTCAATATCAGGCTGGTGGCTTTTGGGCTATCGTCACTGAAAGTTAACGCAGCAACACGTGCTTTGTTTGGCTCAGTGAACCAGTAATGGTTAGGTAATGAATGGCTCGGTAATGAACGGCTCGATATCGCATTAACTATATTCAACAATTCATCAAACTGCTGCGAAGCCGATAAGTCAGAGTGTTGCTGTTGATGACTTAAATCTGAAGCGGGGCGGCGTGCAATATCCAGAGCTAGCTGAATGCTATTTCCGGTAGCTGTATCTACAAAGCTCGCCAAATTCGCGTGTGGGTGAATCTTATTCTGAGCAGCATTCAGCGCACTTAACATCAACAATGATGGTGAGTGATGATCCAAACAGAGCTTAACGACATTACCTTGATTGACTGTCTCGATGGCGTGAGCAAGTGCTTGATTAAAATTGCCATCAACCACAACAGTTATCATCTCTGGGAACGAGGGAAATAAGTCGGCAGAAAGCTCAGCCGCGTTTGCTGGCTGAGCTAAAAGAGCGATGCGCAATGGCATCGCTTTATTAGTAGGAACAGTCACTATGACAATTGCTCCTTTTCTGGGTTCTTAGTCGCTTCTTTCTTCGGCACTGCTGAGCTAGATTTTGGCAAAAATGCGTCATTTAAGCTCTTGCTGATGGTGACTTTGGCACCTTTCATTACTGCGCTTAAACGACCATCTTGGTGGTAAAGCGAGATATCAGCTTGCAGTGAACGAGTCGTGCTTTTTATCACGCTCAGTTCTAGCCAACCTTGGTCACCATTGTGCATCGGTGCGTAACACACAAACTCACCGATTGCAGACGGTAGGCTTGCCGCGCCGTATTTCAATCGAGCCCATACCAACATGGCTTGCAACAGATAATCTTCAGCAAATGGTTGGCTATCGCCAAAGCCTTGCTTAGGAATAAATGATCCGCAGTCGCTGTTTTCAATCTGAGGCAACTGGCACTGAGCCAATAAGCCTAAGTCGTCAAAGCGCTCAACTGAGGTAATACCTTGCAATCTTGGTCCATGAAACAGAGTGCCGTCACTGTATAGAGCTTGTGCCGTTGTTACAGGTGCTGAAGTGCTGGCTTCAAAGCGTTTTGTCGACGCTTGTTGAACATCTTCAGACATTTGCACAGAGGCAACTTGCAACTGAGCTTGATACTGTGGTCGTCCTTGGCAGCTGATTACTGCTTTTAGCTGATCTTTTGATTTAGCATCAGAGGAAAGAACCAGTTTCAGCTCTTTCACTTCATCAGTATCAAAAATCACACCTTTCAGCAGTTTGTAGTTGTGAACGCTAACGTTCACCCCTAACAGTTGCTCTGCGACTTCACGCATCCATTGGATGGCACACACTGTCGGTAACACTGGGTTACCGGCAATGCAGTGATCTTGAATGAAAGGCAATGCCTTTGGATCAAGATGACGTGTCACAGTAATGCTTGTATTCAGCGGACTCTCTGCAAGGTGCACAGACTCCGCATTAAGCTTTTTTACAGCAGCTTCCTTGTTGTCAGAACCTTGCATGCTCGTACCAACCAGCAGTTGAATGCCAGTTTCGTTCAGTAGTTGAGAACTAAATAGCTCTGCACCCGCCTGAAGAGGAATTACGTACACACCGCGCTCTGTAAACATACGTTTCAGTGCTGCGTTGACCATGCCACCGTCCCACGGTCCCCAGTTGAAGCTCATCACTTTCGCTTGAGGGTTACGAGCAGACAGCTGTAGAGCCGCTTTGTTCAGGATCTCGTTGGACATTGAGTAATCGCTTTGGCCTGTGTTTCCGTAGAAACCCGCCGCCGAAGAGAACATCGCAATCAGTTTTAGCTTGCTGCTATCAAGACCACCAAGAACCGCTTCTAGTCCGCCCACTTTGGTGCCGTAAACCATGTTCAGTTCATCAAGCGTTTTGTCTTGAATATGCTTGTCAGCCAGCACACCTGCACCGTGGATAAGACCTGTGATGCCTTCGAAGTTTGCCAGTGTTTTTGCTACTGACTCATGGTTCGATACATCTAGGCTTAGGTATTCAGCGCTCGCGCCGATCTCATTGAAAGCGGCAAGTGCTGCGTTGATTTCAAGGCTGCTCAATACAGGTTTTAGCAAGGCATCTACTTTCTTCGGCGTTGGTTTGTCACCTGTTGCTTGTAGGTGAGCGATAGCCGCTGGTTTTAGCTCTTTCTCTTGCTTACCTTGTGCCCACTGAGGTAGCTCAACTGAAGTAATATGCTTACTACGACCTGCAAGAACGAAATGAGATTTACATTGCTTAGCAAGCGTCAGTGCACATTCAAACGTCACGCCTTTAGCGCCACCAGTTACGAGAACTTTGTCGCTCTTGGTGAGTTGAGCGCCTGTGTTTTTAGTTTGTGCAGCGCCTGGTGTTGTCGCAATCAGTGTTGCACGACCAGATTCACCGTTTTCCGTATGGCTAAGGCCGATTTCAACCGTGTTGGTATCGATATCGAACAGTTCGCCTGTGATAGCTTCAGCTAGGTGACGAGCATCAATCGAAGCGTCAGTATCCAATGCACGGCAGAATACGTTTGACCATTCATGGCTCAGTGTCTTAGTGAGACCAGACAGCGCGGCTTGGTTAAGTTCTGCGTTCGCTAATTGCTTAGTATCTAGGTAACCAAAGCCACCATCGATACGGCTTAGTGTGAAGAACACACTGCGACCAGAAACGGCATTCAGCTGACCATTTAGGTGCTTGGCGAATAGGAACGCTGTTGTCAGTGAAGCTCTTGAGTCTGCATTCAAGTTAACCGCTTGCTCACTGCTTTGTTTTGCATCAACGATAGCTTGTAGGTGAATGAAGCCAGCAATCACTTTCTTCGACGTTTTAAGGTCTGCTTCGATGTCGTTAATAACCGCAGTCACACCAGCATCATCGACGCTGTTGAGTGTGTAGCTTGCGATTTCACTGTTTAAAGGTGATGCGGCAGAAAGAGTACTACGCACTACAGCAACTTGAATGCCGTTAGCGGTCAACTTTTCTGCAAGAACACCAGCGTTGTGACCATCATCTGTGATCACGACACAAGCGTCTTTTGAGAAACAATCGACGAGTTTATCTGCCGCTGGTAGCTTTTTTAGCACTACCTCATTGTGTGGAGGAAGTTCCGCTGTCGCTTTTTCTGCGATAGGCGTTACTGATTCAGCTTTTGGAGTCGCTACGGGTGCAGCTGCGGATAACTTGCTTTGCATGTAAGTAACGATTTCACCAAGCGTACGACACTCAGCTAGGTCTTCAGGGTTTAGCTCTGGCAGCGTTGGTAGTTGGTCTTGAACCGTACCTAGAATTTCAACGCGTTTGATAGAGTCGATACCAAGGTCTGCTTCCATGTCCATCGCGAGGTCGAGCATTTCTGCTGGGTAGCCAGTTTTATCGGCAACCACTTCCATCATTGTCGATTGAACATGAGCAGGTTTTAGGTCGTTGCTCGTGCTTTCTACAGTTGCTGCAGCGACTTCTGGAGCCGGTGTTGCGTTAGGATCTTCATTAGCGCCTAGCTTGCTGTTCATGCTTTTAGTATTCATGTAAGCAACGATTTCACCCAGAGTACGACACTCAGCTAGGTCTTCAGGGTTCAGCTCTGGCAGTGTTGGTAGCTGGTCTTGAACCGTACCAAGGATCTCAACACGTTTGATTGAGTCGATACCAAGGTCTGCTTCCATGTCCATTGCTAGGTCGAGCATTTCTGTTGGGTAGCCCGTTTTATCAGCCACTACGCTTAGCATTGTGCTTTGAACTTGCTCTGCGTTTAAACCGTTTGATACTGCTTGCGCTGGTGCAGATGCTTGAGCTGCTACTGGAGCAGAAACCGGAAGCTTATTGTTCATGTAGTCAACAATTTCACCCAGAGTGCGACATTCAGCCAAGTCTTCAGGATTTAGCTCTGGAAGAGTCGGTAGTTCATCTTGAACCGTACCAAGAATCTCAACACGCTTGATTGAATCGATACCAAGGTCGGCTTCCATATCCATTGCTAGATCTAGCATTTCAGTCGGGTAGCCCGTTTTCTCTGCGACTACTTCTAACATGGTTTTTTGAACGACAGCCGCATCTAATCCGTTGTTAGCTGCTGCTGGCGCAACTAGTTCCGTTTGTGCTGCAACTGGTGCAGAAGTCGGAAGCTTGCTGTTCATGTAGTCAACAATTTCGCCAAGAGTACGACACTCAGCTAAGTCTTCAGGGTTTAGCTCTGGAAGAGTCGGCAGTTCATCTTGAACCGTACCAAGAATCTCAACACGTTTAATTGAGTCGATACCAAGGTCTGCTTCCATATCCATTTCTAGATCAAGCATTTCCGTTGGGTAACCTGTCTTCTCAGCAACCACTTCTAGCATGGTTTGTTGAACGACTTTTGCATCAAGGCCGTTAGCTGTTTGAACAGGAGCGGTTGCGCTTGGCTGTGCGGCAACAGGCGCTGCCGCTTGAGCCGCTACTTGTGGTGTAGGAACGGCTTTCTGTACTGGAGCTTGCTGAGCTGCTGTCTTTTGAAGCGGTGCAGCTTGAACTGGCGCAGCTTGTACAGGAGCAGCTTGTACTTGAGCTACAGGTTCTTGAACGATAGCTGTTGGAGCCGCTTGAATCACTGGTTGAGCATTTACTGACGCAACGAAGGTTGGTTGTGCCGTTTGTACTGAACCTTGCGTCAGCATATTAAGTGCTGAGTTGTTGCTGTGCGCTTGCATCTCTAGGTAATGAGCGTGAGCTTTTAGCGTCTCTGCTTGGTGCTGGTGGAACATCTCCATAGAACGTTGTAGGTTTTCAGGAATTGCTACGCCTGCTGTTGCCATTTTCGCTTGCTCAGACATTAGGGTGTTGAACGTGTCACCGTATTGCTGAGGAATCGCAAGGAACTGCTGATGTACTTCTGCTGCTTGTTGTTGAGCATTGAAGAACGACTGCAATGAAGACTCATCTACCGTTACTTGAGTTGTTGGCTGACTAGTCGTTGGGGCAGTTTGAACCACTTGTGATTGCGGAGCTGCTGTTGCCACTTGTGCACTTGGTGCAGGAGCAACTGACTGTTGTACATTTGAAGCTTGAGGAGCAGCCACAGGTACTTCAACGATTTCTGTTTTAATCACTTCTTTTTCCACGATTTTCTCGACTTCAACTTTCACTTCAACAATCTCAGTCTTTTCGGTGACGTTGCCTGAAGCCAATGATTGATCCATTTTCTTACGAGTAGCAGGGCTGATGTAGTTGGTTGCATTCAGCTTGATGTTCATTGGTGATGCCTTCGCAGGTTCAGCAATGTCAGCTTGGTAAGGGTCAATGTTGTCTAATGAAACACCTGCCACGCACAATTGAACCGCAGCTAAGCGAAGCTGTTGGTCACTGTCGCCTTTAGGGCTTGGGTTGATGCTGATTGCGTAAAGCTCTTCGTTCTTATCAGCCAATGTTTTCTCAACCAGTTTTTGAAGAATGTTCTTAGGACCGAACTCAACGAATACGCGCGCACCTGCTTCATACATCGCTTCAATTTGCTCGCTAAAACGAACCGATTGCAGCATGTGTTGCTTGAACGCTTTCTTGATCGCTTTCGCGTCTTTGCTGTGCAGTTTGCCCGTTGCGTTTGAGTAAAGCGGCAGCGTTGGAGCGCTGAATGAAGCTTTATCAATTGCAGAAGCAAATGGTTTTTGAGCGTGAGCAACAAGCGGTGTGTGGAAAGCACCAGACACTGGCAGAGCAATCGCTTTGAAGCCTTGTTCTGTCAGCGCTTGTGCTGCTTGTTGAACCGTCGCAGTTGGACCTGCAATAACCAGTTGAGTCGGAGCGTTGTAGTTGGCAATGCTCACGCCTTCGAATTGGCTGATGCAGCTTTCAACGGCTGGAAGTTTGTCTGCGTCTAGGATGACCGCAAACATCGTACCGCTGTCGCCTTGTTCTGGTGTCGCTGCCATCGCATCGCCACGAGCGAAAGCTAGCTGGTAGTAATCGTCCTGCGAGATAACACCCGAAGCACATAGTGCGCTTAATTCACCAAAGCTGTGGCCTGCGACCATGTCAGCTTTGAAGCCAGCTTGAGTCATGATGTCGAACTGACCCATAGACACAGTACCAATCGCACTTTGAGCATTGGCCGTGTTGGTTAACACAGCTTCTTGAGCTTTGGTTGCTTCTGGTGTGAAGGTTGGAATGGGGAACAGAATTTGCGACAGAGCCGTTTTCTTGTGCTGACCAAATACCTGATCCGCTTGAGCAAGCTGTTGACGCATCTCTGGGTAATGACAAGCAAGCTCGCGACCCATGTTGAGGTATTGCGAACCTTGACCTGCAAATAGTGCCGCGACTTTACCTGCACTGTTTTCAGCAATCAGTGCTGACTCACGGTAGCTAGTACCGCTCGGCATCTGCCAATGTGTTTTGGTTTGGCTCTCAAGCATAGAAATCGCTTGAGTCAGTTGCGCTTGAAGGTCTGCTTGGTCAGTCACGACTAAACCAAGACGAGCATGCTGAGCGTTTACTTCACGTAGAGAGTGTTGCTCAGCAAGTGCTTCCAGTTTGAACGCAGCATCGGCAGCTTGAGTTGAAACCTGTTTTAGCTCGTCGATCAGTGCTTGGCGAGATTCTGCGCTGAACAACAGAGTTTGCGGTACTTGGCGCTGACGGTATTTGTCACCGCGAGCGTGCTCTGGCGTGTACTCTTCTAATACAACGTGGAAGTTAGTGCCACCAAAACCGAATGAGCTGATACCTGCACGGCGCGGTGTGCCGTCGACACGTTGCATCCAAGGGCGCGTTTGTGTGTTTAGGTAGAATGGTGAGTTCTCGATGTCCAGTTTAGGATTCGGAGCCGATACGTTGATCGTTGGCGGCAGTACTTTGTGGTGCAGTGCCAACGCAGCTTTGATTAAACCTGCAGTACCCGCAGTTGATTTGGTGTGACCAATCTGAGATTTCACAGAGCCTAACGCAATGTGTTGCTTCTCTTCATTGTTCTCGCTGAATACCGAGTTCAAGCCACCAAATTCAGCAACATCCCCTGCTGCAGTACCTGTACCGTGCGCTTCTAGTAGTCCAAGCGTGTGCGGTGCGAAACCTGCATCATCATAAGCACGTTTGAGTGCTTTTGCTTGTCCTTCAGGGCGAGGCGCGTAAATACTCTTGAACTTACCATCCGAAGAAGAACCGACACCTTTAATCACTGAGTAGATTCTGTCGCCGTCACGTTCAGCATCTTCAAGGCGCTTAAGAGCAACCATGCCGATGCCTTCACCAATCATCATGCCTTTTGAATCGATGTCGAAAGGTTGAATGGTTTCATTGGTAGTGAATGCTGGGGTTTTAGAGAAGCTCATGTACATGGTTGGTGAGTTATCAGTACACACACCACCAGTGATCATCATTTCACTGCGGCCTTCAACCAGCTCGCTCAGTGCCATGCGCATTGCGGCTAGAGAACCTGCACACGCAGCATCTACTACACAGTTGATGCCACCAAGGTCAAAGCGGTTAGCAATACGACCTGAAATTACGTTACCTAATGAACCAGGGAATGAGTTCTCTTCCCAGTGGATGTATTGGTCTTGGAATTTTTTGATCAGCATTTCGCTGTCTTCGTCGTTGATGCCACTGCTCTTGAAGACTTTTTTCAAAACAGGGTATTGAAGACGAGCATTCAAGCTTTGAGCGATCTTCTGACCACCGCCTACACCGAGTGTAATACCGATCTTATCGCGATCGTAACCTTCAGGAAGTTTCGCATCTTCAAGTACTTCTTTTGCCACGATCAGAGATAGCAGCTGTGACGTATCAGTCAGTTCTAGGATATTTGGCGGAAGGCCGAACTCCATAGGGTTGAAGTCAACTTCTGGGATGAAGCCACCGCGCTTACAGTAAGATTTGTCTGGCGTAGTACGATCTGAATCGTAGTAATCTTCTGGGCGCCAGTGTGTATCAGGCACTTCGGTAATTGCATCGATCTTTTCGCTGATCAAATCCCAGAATTTGTTTAGGTAGCGAGAGTTCGCAAACATGCTTGCCATACCAACGATAGCAATAGGCATGTCTTTAAGACGTTTATTAAGTCGAGTGTCGTCGACTGATTCCGGTGTATTTTTTTCGGGTTGGCTCATTATGAGTCTCCACTTGAAATCACTGAGGGCGATGTCGTGTTTTGAGGCTGCGCTTTTAATTGAATCGAAAATAAATCTGAAACAGATTTGGGCAAACGCAGCTGAAGAGTAAGGCTGCCGAAAGTTGGCCACCTGACTGAAATAGGGGGTGCGAAGTTCATTGACTTGCAGACGTTGAGAACGTGTTTCATGCGTGAAGGGGGTATTCGAATGTGAGGTTAATGTCCATTTAAATCCTGTCCAAAGTACTGCTTTATGCAAAGCAGGTATCCGCAATAAAAACGTGTGAATTTGTTTAATGGTTGAGCAGGCTACCCGAGGTGAGTGGCCGATACAATGCTCCCAGAGGCCACTATGATCTGTTCAGACCAGATGATTTTACTGAACTTTTGTTTTTTGTATTTTTAATGCAATTAACTTATTGATAATTAATGGATATGGGTAGTTTTTTAGTGTTTATGCTCTATTTTTTGACTTGGTGAGATCTATGTCAGATTTTTGTAAGTAACATTTAATAGATAACTGTTCTGTAAGGCTAAGTGTGATCTGTGTTTTAATTTGTTATTATTTGAAAAATTAGTTTTAAGTCCGCATATGAAGGGTGTTTCTTGCCCAAATTCTCTATGTTTCTCTTAAAACATAGGTGAGTTAAATTTGTTCGTTTTGATGTTTTTTTGATAAGTGGTTTGAAGAAGTGAGCGTGAGTAAATTGGAAAACCCAGTGGTTGATTTGTGGCTATGTTCTTTGAGTGATTTGCGTGATGATATCGGCAGTAAGTCACACCTCAAACAGACACTTACGGCCGATGAAATAGCGAAAGTCGAGCGTTATCGAGTGCCCTCATCTCAAGTTCAAGCTCTGTATGTTCGTAACTACCTAAGAAAGGTGTTGTCGAGCTATTCTGATTTAATGCCTGAAGCGTGGCGGTTTGAATATGGTGAGAAAGGAAAGCCAAGTTTAGTCGCCGAACAGCAACTCAAGACGGGGTTAAATTTCAATATCAGTCATAGCAAAGAACATTTGTTAGTCGCGGTTTGCCAGAGAGAAGGGAAGCGAGTTCAACTGGGTGTCGATATCGAACATGCAAGAAGCTCGACCAATATCGATTCGATCGTGAAGCACTATTTTTCAGATAAGGAATTGGCGGATTTACTTAAACTTAGTAAAGAGCTGCAGAGAGAGCGCTTTTTCGATCTATGGGCGCTGAAGGAGTCGTATATCAAAGCGACGGGCAGGGGGCTAGCCACATCGTTGCGAAGCTTTTCGTTTGATTTCTCCAATCTGACGGAGCAAACATTGCCAATTCACCCTTCGAATTTTCAACCAAAGTTGCAGGATGAAATTAGATTACACGGTGAAATCATCGTATATAACGGAGTTGGGTTGAATTTGGACGCTTCTGAAGACCCCCTTTCTACAGATTGGCAATGTTGCTTGGGCCGATTAGATGACCAATACCGTTTTGCGGTGACTCTTGGTGGAAATTTGCTACCTATGCAGATAGAGATGAGAACCTTTTCGTCGTCTCATCTCTTCTAATCTAGTTTGGTGAGACGAAGTTAGCTCGACTCTCCAAGCATCGCTTTTAATACTTCAGCAGGCACTGGCTGCAGTTGCTTGTCTTTATCAAGACAGACCATTTCAATATCACCAATCACGGCAGGCTTAGTGGCATTTTTACGCCAAACCTCTTGTCGCCATAAGGTTTTGTATTTTCCATCGAGTTCAAAAGAGGTTCGGATGTCGCAGATCTCAGCGAACTCGACCCCATCTTGGAAAGTCATGTTGGCTTTATACACCGCAAAACCCAGTCCATGCTCATTCCACAACTCCGCCAGCTTATCGCTACCCAAGACATGCTCGCGCGCGCGCTCGAAGTATTTAAGAAAGTTAGGGTGATAAACCACACCAGAGTGATCGGTATCTTCATAGTAAATTTGTACTGGGTGATGGTAGATCTGACTCATTGGTATCAACTCTTATTAAGTGTAAATCTGACTAAGTTGTGCAGCACTCTACAGGATAGGTCGAAATTACTTCAAGGCATCATCGTGAAAGGGGCTTTTGGTCAGACCTCATTTATCACTGATGCTTTGGTCAACTCCCACCCATTTACAAATATTCTATGTGTCATTTTCCACCCATTAATTTTTGTAGCGAGTTAGCGACAACTGCAGGCAGATCTGATGAAGCCTTGCGGTTAAAGGCTTGTTAATGAATTGTGTCAATATGGCGCGCTAATTGCCTTAGTGAAAGCACGCAGTTCCCATTGAAGGGCTGCTTTGTTTACTAAGGAGAATAATAATGTTTAAGCCTCTTACCCTGCTGTCTGTATCTGCTCTGGCGCTCACAAGTTTTAATGCTGCTGCAAACTGTGACCCTGGTGAAATCGTGATTAAATTCAGTCATGTAACCAATACCGATAAGCACCCGAAAGGCATCGCCGCTTCTTTACTGGAAGAGCGAGTAAACACAGAAATGAATGGAAAAGCTTGTATGCAAGTTTTCCCTAACTCAACACTTTACGATGATAATAAGGTACTGGAAGCCCTGTTAAATGGTGATGTTCAAATGGCGGCGCCATCGCTGTCAAAATTTGAGAAGTTCACTAAGAAATACCGCATTTTTGACCTTCCTTTCCTATTTGAAGACGTAGAAGCCGTTGACCGTTTCCAAAACTCAGAATCTGGTGAAAAGCTGAAGAACGCGATGAAGCGTCGTGGCCTGCAAGGTCTTGCGTTTTGGCACAATGGCATGAAACAGATGTCGGCGAACAAACCTCTTATCAGCCCTGAAGATGCAAAAGGTTTGAAATTCCGTGTTCAAGCATCGGATGTATTGGTGGCTCAGTTTGAACAACTGGGTGCTAACCCACAGAAGATGTCTTTCAAAGAAGTATACGGTGGCCTACAAACTAAGGTTATCGATGGCCAAGAGAACACATGGTCAAACATCTACGGTAAGAAGTTCTTTGAAGTACAAGACGGCGTGACAGAAACTAACCACGGTATCTTGGATTACTTGGTAGTAACGTCGAACGACTTCTGGAAAGACCTACCTGAAGATGTACGTACGCAACTTGGCACAATCGTTCAAGAAGTGTCTGAGACTCGTAACGCAGAATCTTCAAAAGTTAACCTAGCGAACAAAAATAACATCATCGAAGCGGGTGGTGAGGTTCGTACGCTTACGCCTGAACAGCGTGAAGCATGGGTAACTGCGCTTCAACCAGTATGGAAGAAGTTTGAAAAAGACATCGGTTCAGACCTTATCGATGCAGCGTTAGCTTCAAACCAATAACACCGCTAAGGGAGTGGCGAGTATTCGTCACTCCTTATTAAAACAATTATAAGCGGAGTCAATTATGGAAAAGCCTCAAATGGAACAACCAAATTCTAGCGAATCAGCACTGGAAACCTCTCTTTTTTCCAAAGTCGGAAGAGTTACGGATGTGATTGAAGAGTCATTAATCGCATTTTTCCTTGGCGCAATGACGCTACTTACTTTTGCCAATGTGGTATTTCGATACGCATTCAATGACAACATCTTATGGGCACTGGAACTGACGGTGTTCATGTTTGCTTGGATGGTGTTAGTGGGCGCATCTTATGGCGTTAAAAAACACTTCCACATTGGTGTTGATGTGATCATCAACCTTGCCCCAGAAAAGCTACGCAAAGTGTATGCGCTAATCGCCGTGACAAGCTGCCTAGCATTTTCAATCTTACTGCTTATCGGCTCTTGGAATTATTGGTACCCATTCGCGACCGATCGCGCATGGTACGAGACCGACGATATTCCAATGCCAGAGATGCTTCAGTTTCTTGCTGACTGGCTGAATGAAGGCGAGCGATACGAGAAACTACCACGTTTTATTCCTTATATGGCGCTGCCGATTGGCATGGCAATGCTGACGTTCCGTTTTGCTCAAGTTGCTTACCAAGTCGTAACAGGCAAGCTTGACCGCATGATTGCAGGACACGAAGCCGAAGAAGAGCTGGATGCGTTGAAAGCAGACGTGCTAGCGGGCTCTGACGAAGATGCGACAGCGGTATTGAATTCGACTCCGCAGAACAAAGCGAATGAGTCGAGTACAAAATCTAACGGTAAGGAAGACTAATCATGGCAATGTTATTTCTATTTTTAATGGTAATTGCTTTCATGTTGGTCGGTGTACCAATTGCAATTTCCCTCGGTTTATCGAGCGTAATATTCTTATTGATGCACTCAGATGCGTCATTAGCTTCAGTCGCACAAACGCTGTTTAATGCATTTGCAGGCCACTACACACTCTTAGCGATTCCTTTCTTTATTTTGGCCTCTAGCTTCATGTCTACTGGTGGCGTGGCGAAACGTATTATCCGTTTTGCTATCGCGATGGTAGGTTGGTTCCGCGGCGGCTTGGCGATGGCGTCGGTTGTGGCATGTATGATGTTCGCAGCCCTTTCTGGTTCATCTCCTGCAACGGTAGTGGCGATCGGTAGTATCGTTATCGCAGGTATGATCAAAAACGGTTACTCAAAAGAGTTCGCGGCAGGGGTTATCTGTAACGCGGGTACTTTGGGTATCTTGATTCCGCCGTCCATCGTGATGGTGGTTTACGCGGCTGCGACCGATGTATCGGTAGGTCGTATGTTCTTAGGTGGCGTTATTCCTGGTTTGCTGGCGGGTGTGATGTTGATGATTGCTATCTACATCGCAGCACGTATTAAGAAGATTCCGGCACAGCCATTTGTGGGCTGGGGCGAGATGTTCGCAGCTGCGAAAGATGCGAGCTGGGGCTTGCTGCTGATTGTCATCATTTTAGGTGGTATTTACGGCGGCATCTTTACTCCGACAGAAGCGGCGGCAGTGGCTGCGGTGTATGCCTTCTTCATTGCCAACTTTATCTATAAAGATATGGGGCCTTTCGCTGACAAGAACAATACAAAGCCTGCTTTGGTTAAGGTGTTCCAAACGTTTTTCCATAAAGACACCAAAGACACACTTTACGATGCAGGCAAGCTGACGATCATGCTGCTGTTTATCATTGCCAATGCTCTGATTCTTAAGCATGTACTGACCGAAGAACGCATTCCTCAAATGATCACTGAGTCTATGCTATCTGCGGGCTTGGGTCCGATCACCTTTTTGATTGTAGTAAACGTTTTACTCTTGATTGGTGGGCAGTTCATGGAGCCATCAGGCTTGCTGATCATCGTTGCTCCTTTGGTATTCCCAATTGCAATTGCGCTCGGTATCGACCCAATTCACCTAGGTATCATGATGGTGGTGAACATGGAGATAGGGATGATAACGCCGCCTGTTGGGCTCAATTTGTTTGTGACCGCCGGGGTCGCGAAGATGTCGATGATGAACGTGGTAAAAGCCGCATTGCCGTGGGTTGGGGTGATGTTCTTATTCCTGATTATCGTCACTTACGTACCTTGGGTATCAACATGGTTACCAACCACCTTGATGGGACCAGAGATCATAACCAAGTAGCTATTTGAGTCATTCACTGACATGGAATTTAATCCATAAAAAATGAGGAGGTCGCTAGACCTCCTCATCTATATTTCTGCCACGATTTGAATGAGGCTTTATCTGCTCATACAAAGCGCGTTTTGCCTCTAATTCTGGCGTGTGTAGATCGACATGATTGTCAGCATAAAAAATACCATCTATCTCGAAAGTATCTGTAATCGATGGCACTTTTGTTTTCTCACCCATAACCACTTCCTTATTATATTTATTGCATAACATCCTGTTGTCGAAATAAGTATAGGTGATCTTGCTCCCAAATCTAATTTAGTTTGGTTCTACCTTATAAGATTCTTTCGTTAGCTGGTGCTTTTGCATCTTATCGTAGAGGGTTTTCCTCGGTAATTGCAGCCTCTCCATGGTCTCTTTTATACTGCCATTGCATTCAATAAGTGCCTGCTTCAACGTGTTTTTTTCAAAGTCAGATACCAATTCTGCCAAAGACAGTTCTTGAGTAGTTTCAGTGGCGCTGTCTGATAAGTGAGAAAGCTTACCTAAAAGTACAAAACGCTCTGCAGTATTACGTAATTCTCGAACATTTCCCGGCCAATCATGAGCCAAAAGTGCGTGCAGCTCCTTTTGTGGAAGGGCAGGGGCAGTCTTGCCATAACGCGCCGCAGCGACCAGTAAGAAGTGGTGGAAGAGTGCTGGGATATCTTCTTGTCGGCTTCTTAACGGCGGTAAATCTAAGGTCACAACATTGAGTCGATAATAGAGATCTTGGCGGAAAGAGCCTTCTTCAGCGGCTTTCTTTAGGTCGACTTTGGTTGCTGCTATCACTCGAATATCTAGTGGCACTAAACCGTTTGAACCAACTCGCTCAATAACGCGTTCTTGTAAGACGCGTAATAGGCGAATTTGTGCCTGCATCGGCATGGATTCAACTTCATCTAAGAATAGAGTTCCGCCTTGAGCAAACTCGAATTTACCCACTCGCTTGCTTTCTGCGCCCGTGAATGCCCCTTTTTCATGGCCATACAGTTCACTCTCAATCAGGTTTTCAGGAACAGCACCACAGTTGACCGCGACAAAGTTTTGCTCTCGACGGCTGCTTTGTTCATGCAGAGAACGTGCTACTAACTCTTTACCTGTACCTGTCTCGCCAAACAATAATATATCGGCATTGGTGTCGGCAATATGGGTGATGATGGAGCGCAGCTCAGTCATGGATTGCGTATCACCAATGATTCTAGGGCCGAGCGCTTGGCTGGCTTTGAGTGAACGTTTTAACTCAAGGTTCTCTAGTGTGAGCTGACGTTTTTCTATCGCTCGCTTAGTGGTTTCGATTAGGCGTTCATTAGCGAAAGGTTTTTCAATGAAGTCATAGGCGCCGTATTGGATGGCTTGAACGGCCATTGAAATATCGCCGTGACCAGTAATCATGATCACGGGGATCTCTTTGTCTTTGTGCATCACGGTGTTGAGCAGATCATGCCCGGATAGACCTGGTAGACAGATATCAGTGATGATCACGTGAGGTAAGCCGTTTTCTTGAATCGCGAGCAGAGCAGACTCCGCATCGGGAAAGAATTCGGCATCAATGTCGGCGAGCTCGAAGCTCTGTTCAATCGCCATTCTTAGATCGGATTCATCATCAATGAAATAGACGTGACACATAGTGATTCCTTTACTTCTTTGTATTCTGGTTATTGCTGAGTTTTTGTTTGCTGTTCATGTCCAACAAGGGGCAACTCTATGCTGATTCGAGCACCGCCTTGAGGGCTACTACCGGTAACGAGCTTGCCATTTATTCCGTTGATTATTTGTTGAGAAATCGATAGCCCAAGTCCAAGTCCGTTTTTCTTGGTGGTATGGAAGGGTTCAAAAAAGTTTCCGCTAGAAGGGGAGGTGAAGCCGGGGCCGTTATCATCGACATGAATCAACAAGGTATTGGCCTGTTGATGGTCGGACTCTCTAATCTCTAACAGAATAGCTAATTGTTTGTCATCTTGTTGTTCCACCGCCTGAATCGCGTTGGTCAGCAGGTTAATGATCACCTGTTCCAGTTGAATGGCGTTGGCGAGCACGCAAGCATCAAAGGTCTCAGGGAGTTCGTTGACCTTAACTTGCTCGCTCTTGAGTTGTGGCTTCATCAGCTCTTTCGATGAATGTAAAACTGGGAGTATTTGTAAGGTGTGTAGCTCTTCCGCAGTAGATTTTTTGGCGAACGAGCGAAGCTGGTGGCTGATTTTCGCCATACGATCAGTGAGTGCCGAGATTCGCGATAGATTGTCATCGACACGATCGGTTTTTTCTTTGGCAAGAAACAATCGGCCGTTGTCGGCATAACTGCGAATCGCGGCAAGCGGGTTATTCAGTTCGTGACTGATGCTCGCTGACATCTGCCCTAGCACTGCTAGTTTGGCGGCTTGGATGAGATCGTCTTGGGTTTGCCTCAGAACATGCTCGGTTTCGATACGGTGTTTGATCTCAACATGTAACTCCGATGTACGTGCAAGCACTTGAAATTCGAGTTTTTGCTTGGCTTCGGATTGCAGCCTGTCTATCTGTGCTCGTCTTTGTTGTCTATGGTGGTTGAGCTGCATTGTTAGATAAATAATCGCAAAGATTAGGCTCAAAACCACAAGGTAAGCAACCAAGTCCCACCAAACTAAGTGGGTTGGAGAAAATACCCGTATGGTGAGTCTTGGTTCGGCTAGGAAACGCGAAGAACTAAAGAACTGCTCTTGGACGAGTTTGTGTGGCGACTCAATACGACTGGTGGCACTGTCTAAATCGCCGGAGAAGTGCAGGCTTTCTATTTTTGTATCGAGATACTGCCTGCTTTCTTGAATTCGAGTGTGTTGTACTTCGCTTAGCGGCTGAAGGCTTTTGAACAGCCACTCAGGGTTACTCGACATAAATACAATTTGATCTTTATCGTCAGCAACAAAAAAACTCTGTTTGCCTTTCCAACTTGCTTCAATCAGCGATAAATCCATCTTTACGACAATGACGCCAATAATCTCGGCGGCATAGGAGACGGGGTAAGAATAATAATAGCCTCGCTTTCCAGAGGTTGAACCTAGCGCAAAATATTGATTTTCATTGCCAATAATCGCTTCTTGAAAGTAGGGGCGGAAAGCAAAGTTACGACGAATAAAAGAACGCGGTTGATTCCAGTTACTGGCTGCAATGGTGGTGCCGATACTGTCTAGTAGGTAGGTGTCGGATGCTTGAATCACCGAGTTTACGTGCTCTAGATAACGATTAGTGAGTTCGATTTGCGCAGAGTTACTTGGAGAGTGCAGGGCATCGACCAGCTCTTTGTCTTTTGAAAGCAGCTCGGGAATGTGCGCGAACTTATCCAATTGGCTTGAAATATGAACAGAAAAGCGGTCCAGCTTAGATTGATGATCATTTAACAAACTTTCATGGCTCGTGCTCCACACCCAATGACCGCCAAACACCATCAGTAAACTGTATGTGACCATTAACAGTATTGGGATTTTAAAAGCTTGAAACATGAAGGCTCTCCGCTGATTTCTTTGGTAAACAATCAAGCCTGTCTTCTCTCGTTTATGGTAGCAAATAGCGGTAGTTTTTGCTGAAAGCAGAGAGTGAACAGATGGATGTAGGTTAAGGGTTTGTAACGGGGATTGTTGAAAAAGTTATCGACTCTGAGGGGTAAAACAAGAGCAAGATCTCTTTTTAAGGTTTTTAGCAAAAAAAGCCCTCGATTCCCTTGAAAAAGTCGCTATTGTCCCCATTTCTGTTGTGCTAAGTGATGATTTGATCGTTTTTGTATCACTTAGTTGGACGAATTTAGAGCATTCATCATCATGCAGAGGTGAACGGCTCGACAGAGATTAAACAGATCGCTAGAATGTCGCGTCTAAAATTTCTGTCCTGAGGCTAATCGGAGATACCTTTCTTGTTTCTGAAAACAAGCTTTATTGCGTTTTAATCGACGTGTGAAGAACGAAGATATCGCTGATTAGTCTGGTGTTTGGTTGAATAATCAATTCAGACATCAATGCTCGATTTTAAATTAGGTGTTCGGATAGAGCACTACACAAGGATGCAGCCAACAACGTCTGCTTTTGAATTAAAGCTAAGTTACGGCTCATATGCTCAGATTACTGAGCCAGTTTTGAGGTTTATATAATGCAAGTTACTGTTGAAACGCTAGAAGGCCTAGAGCGCCGTCTTAATATTACTGTTCCTGCTGCTAACATCGAAGATGCAGTTACAGCTGAACTACGCAACATCGCGAAAAACCGTCGTTTCGATGGTTTCCGTAAAGGCAAAGTGCCAATGAAGATGGTTGCTAAAATGTACGGCAAAGCAGTACGTCAAGACGTGATGGGCGAAGTAATGCAACGTCACTTCATCGAAGCGATCGTTAAAGAGAAAATCAACCCAGCTGGCGCACCTACTTTCGCACCAGTTGAAAACAACGAAGGCGCTGACCTAGTATTCAACGCAACTTTTGAAGTTTACCCAGAAGTTGAGCTGAAAGGTCTAGAAAACATCACTGTTGAGAAACCAGCAGTAGAAGTTAAAGAAGCTGACGTTGAAGAGATGATCGAAACTCTACGTAAGCAACAAGCAACTTGGACTGAAGTTGAAGCTGCTGCTGACGCTGGTTCTCGTGCAACTATCGACTTCGTTGGTTCTATCGACGGTGAAGAGTTTGAAGGCGGTAAAGCTGAGAACTTCCCACTAGAGATGGGCGCTGGTCGCATGATCCCTGGTTTTGAAGACGGTATCGTTGGTAAAACAGCAGGTATGGAATTCGAAATCGACGTAAACTTCCCAGAAGATTACCACGCTGAAAACCTAAAAGGTAAAGCAGCTAAGTTTGCAATCAAAGTAAACAAAGTTGAAGCTCGTGAACTTCCAGAACTAAACGAAGAATTCGTTGCTAAGTTCGGCGCAACTGACGGCGTTGAAGGTCTTAAAGCTGAAGTTCGTAAGAACATGGAGCGTGAGCTTAAGCAAGCTGTTAAGAACCGCATCAAAGAGCAAGCTATCGACGGTCTAGTTAACGAAAACAACATCGACGTACCTTCTGCTCTAATCGATCAAGAGATCGGTGTTCTACGTCAACAAGCTGCTCAACGTTTCGGTGGCAACACTGAAGCTGCTGACCAACTTCCACGTGAGCTGTTCGAAGAGCAAGCTAAACGTCGCGTAGTTGTAGGTCTTCTACTTGGTGAAGTAATCAAGACTGAAGAGCTAAAAGCTGACGACGAGAAAGTTAAAGCTATCATCGAAGAGATGGCTACAGCATACGAAGATCCAACAGAAGTTATTGCTTACTACGAGCAAAACGAGCAAATGATGAACAACATGCGCAATGTTGCTCTAGAAGAGCAAGCTATTGATGCAATCATCGCTAAAGCTCAAGTTTCTGATAAAGAAGTTAGCTTCAACGAGCTAATGAATCAGCAACCTGCTTAATATAGTAATATCTGACGTAGAAGGTTGACGTACGGTCAACAATTCTGCTAACAATGGTCCGTATGATTTAATCATTCGGGCCATTTATTTTAGGGACATAAGAATATGAGCTACCAAGAAAAAAATACAATGCCATCGATTATGGACGCACTAGTTCCTATGGTGGTTGAACAGACTTCCCGTGGTGAACGTTCTTACGATATTTATTCTCGTCTATTAAAAGAACGTATCATTTTCTTAACAGGTCAAGTGGAAGACCACATGGCAAATCTTGTCGTGGCTCAACTGCTTTTCTTGGAATCAGAAAACCCAGACAAAGATATCTATCTTTACATCAACTCACCTGGCGGTAGCGTAACAGCAGGCATGTCTATCTACGACACAATGCAGTTCATCAAGCCAAACGTGAGCACAGTATGTATGGGTCAAGCTTGCTCTATGGGTGCATTCTTACTAGCGGGTGGTACTCCTGGTAAGCGTCACGTGCTTCCAAACTCACGTGTAATGATTCACCAGCCACTTGGCGGTTTCCAAGGCCAAGCGTCTGATATTCAAATTCACGCGCAAGAGATCCTAACGATCAAACAAAAGCTAAACAAACTATTGGCAGAGCACACAGGTCAGCCTCTAGAAGTTGTTGAGCGCGATACAGATCGTGATAACTTCATGTCTGCTGATCAAGCAGTAGAATACGGCTTGGTGGATTCAGTTCTTAATCACCGCGGTCAATAATTGCAGGGCAATTGTTTAACGCAAAGTGATTCAAATTGATATACACTCAAGCATAGAGAGTTAAGGCTAAGAGGTTAGCGAATGACAGATAAAAGCAAAGAGGGTGGTAGCGGTAAACTGCTTTACTGCTCTTTCTGTGGCAAAAGCCAACACGAAGTTCGCAAGTTAATCGCAGGTCCTTCTGTTTACATTTGTGATGAATGTGTCGATCTTTGTAACGACATTATTCGTGAAGAAATTAAAGATGTTCTTCCTAAGAAAGAATCGGAATCGCTGCCAACGCCGCGTGAGATTCGTGAGCATCTTGACGACTATGTAATCGGTCAAGAATACGCGAAGAAAGTGCTAGCAGTTGCAGTTTATAACCACTACAAGCGTTTACGTAATGGTGATACGACAGCTGAAGGCGTAGAGCTAGGTAAGAGTAACATTCTTCTTATCGGTCCTACTGGTAGTGGTAAAACACTACTGGCTGAAACATTGGCTCGTTTCCTAGACGTTCCTTTCACAATGGCAGACGCAACAACACTAACCGAAGCGGGTTACGTGGGCGAAGATGTTGAAAACATCATCCAGAAGTTGCTTCAGAAATGTGATTACGACGTAGCGAAAGCGGAACGCGGCATTGTTTACATCGATGAAATCGACAAGATTTCTCGTAAAGCTGAAAACCCATCAATCACGCGTGACGTGTCTGGTGAAGGTGTACAGCAAGCTCTACTAAAACTTGTTGAAGGTACAGTAGCTTCAGTTCCACCTCAAGGTGGTCGTAAGCATCCACAGCAAGAGTTCTTGCAAGTGGACACGTCTAAGATCTTATTTATCTGTGGTGGTGCGTTTGCAGGCCTAGATAAAGTGATTGAACAGCGTGTAGAAACAGGTTCAGGTATCGGCTTTGGCGCAGAAGTGCGTTCAAAAGATGAAACCAAAACTATCGGTGAATTGTTCACTCAAGTAGAACCTGAAGATCTAGTGAAGTATGGTCTAATTCCTGAATTCATTGGTCGTCTACCTGTTACAACAACACTGACAGAGCTTGATGAAGAAGCGCTAATCCAAATCCTTTGTGAGCCAAAGAATGCACTGACAAAACAATACGCTGCATTATTTGAGCTTGAGGATACAGAGCTAGAATTCCGTGAAGACGCTTTACGTGCCATTGCTAAGAAAGCAATGAACCGTAAAACGGGTGCTCGTGGTCTACGCTCTATCTTGGAGGGTGTTCTACTAGAAACTATGTACGAACTGCCATCTTCAACTGATGTAAGCAAGGTTGTGATTGATGAGTCGGTAATTAATGGTGAGTCAGAACCACTATTAATTTACAGCAACTCAGATAACCAAGCAGCTGTTGCAGAGTAGGTCTTTTTTAGACAAGTCACTCAAATTGAAAAAGGAGGTAAGCAATTACCTCCTTTTTTTTATTCTTCCATTGAATCCAGTCGTTTAAGCCCCATATACTGCTTTATAAGTTAAAGCGGAAGAGAGAAATATATGAACTTGGAACGTTCCGAGCGTATCGAAATCCCCGTGCTACCTCTACGTGATGTAGTGGTTTACCCACACATGGTTATTCCATTGTTTGTTGGTCGTGAAAAATCGATTACTTGCCTTGAATCGGCAATGGAAGCTAACAAACAAGTACTACTTGTAGCGCAGAAAGAAGCGGACACTGATGAGCCTTCAATTGACGACCTATTTAAAGTAGGTACTGTCGCTACCATTCTTCAGTTACTAAAGCTCCCTGATGGTACTGTTAAAGTGCTTGTCGAAGGTCAGCAGCGTGCAAAAATTCACCAATTCAAAGAAAGTGAGTTTTTCTTAGCGGACGCAGAATACGTTGTAACCTCAGAACTTGACGAAAAAGAACAAGAAGTGGTTGTTCGCAGCGCGATCAATCAATTCGAAGGCTTTATTAAGCTGAACAAAAAGATTCCACCAGAAGTTCTAACATCTCTGAACGGTATTGATGAGGCAGCTCGCCTTGCTGATACGATTGCTGCACACATGCCACTTAAACTGGTAGACAAGCAGCACGTTCTAGAAATCTTAGATGTGACTGAACGTCTGGAATTCTTGATGGGCCAAATGGAGTCAGAAATTGACATCTTGCAAGTTGAAAAACGCATTCGTGGCCGCGTTAAGAAGCAAATGGAAAAATCTCAGCGTGAGTACTACCTGAATGAGCAAATGAAAGCGATTCAGAAAGAACTTGGCGAGATGGACGACGCTCCTGATGAATTCGAGACTCTGAAGAAGAAGATCGAAGACTCTAAGATGCCTCAAGAAGCTCGTGAAAAAACCGAGCAAGAACTGCAAAAACTGAAAATGATGTCGCCAATGTCTGCTGAAGCAACAGTAGTACGTAGCTACATTGATTGGATGGTGGGCGTTCCTTGGGCTAAGCGTTCAAAAGTGAAAAAGAATCTAGCGAAAGCGGAAGAGATCTTAAACGAAGACCACTACGGCTTAGAGCGTGTTAAAGAACGTATTCTTGAATACTTGGCAGTACAAAACCGTATCAACAAGCTAAAAGGCCCAATCCTTTGTCTTGTTGGTCCTCCTGGTGTAGGTAAAACCTCGCTAGGTCGTTCGATTGCTGCGGCAACGGGTCGTAAGTACACGCGTATGGCACTTGGTGGCGTTCGTGATGAAGCTGAGATTCGTGGTCACCGTCGTACGTACATCGGTTCACTTCCGGGTAAACTGATCCAGAAGATGTCTAAAGTTGGTGTTAAGAACCCACTGTTCCTATTAGATGAGATCGATAAGATGTCTTCTGATATGCGTGGCGACCCATCTTCAGCACTTCTAGAAGTTCTAGATCCAGAACAAAACAACGCATTTAACGATCACTACCTAGAAGTAGATTACGATCTGTCAGATGTTATGTTCGTGGCAACATCGAACTCGATGGACATTCCTGGGCCTCTACTGGACCGTATGGAAGTGATTCGTCTATCTGGTTACACAGAAGATGAGAAGCTGAACATTGCTAAGAGCCATTTACTGGACAAGCAAGTTCAACGCAACGGTCTTAAGCCTCATGAAATTGAGATTGAAGACTCTGCAATCATCGGCATCATTCGTTACTACACGCGTGAAGCGGGTGTACGTAGCCTAGAGCGTGAAATCTCAAAGATCTGTCGTAAAGCAGTGAAGAACATCTTGCTAGACAGCGATCTTAAGTCTGTAACGGTTAACATTGATAACCTGAAAGAGTACTTAGGTGTTCAACGCCACGACTTCGGTAAAGCGGATGAAAGCAACCGTATCGGTCAAGTAACAGGCCTAGCGTGGACTCAAGTGGGTGGTGATCTACTGACTATCGAGACCGAAGCAATGCCGGGCAAAGGTAAGCTAACGCAAACTGGCTCACTTGGCGACGTGATGAAAGAGTCGATTCAAGCGGCAATGACAGTGGTTCGTTCTCGTGCTGAAAAACTGGGTATCAACTCAGATTTCTACGAAAAACGTGACATTCACGTTCACGTACCAGAAGGTGCTACACCGAAAGATGGCCCGAGTGCGGGTATCGCAATGTGTACTGCACTTGTCTCTAGCTTGACGGGTAACCCGGTTAAAGCAGAGGTCGGTATGACAGGTGAAATTACCCTTCGTGGTGAAGTTTTACCTATCGGTGGCTTGAAAGAAAAACTGCTTGCTGCACACCGTGGCGGCATCAAAACTGTACTGATCCCTAAAGACAATGAGCGTGATTTGGAAGAGATTCCAGACAACGTAATCGCTGACTTGAAGGTGATCCCGGTTCAGTGGATTGATGAAGTACTCAAAGTCGCGCTAGAACGAGATCCGTCAGGGGTCGAGTTTGACGTGAAAAAATAGTGATGCATAGCAAAAATAAGTAAAGAATTACGCTGATAGGCCCGAAAAGGCTTGTCAGCGTTTTTTTTGGACGCTAAGTTATTGATCAAAGCGGCAGCCCTTTTGCAATAAGGCTTGCGGCTAAATTAAAACCAAAATGGAACGTACAGTCATCAGAAGTAGTCACAGATGACACATAGGGGAAAAACAGTGAATAAAACACAACTAGTAGAATCAATCGCAGAAAACGCAGACATCTCTAAAGCTTCAGCTGGCCGCGCTCTAGACGCATTCATCGAAGCAGTTGGCACAACGCTACAATCTGGTGACCAAGTTGCACTTGTTGGCTTTGGTACTTTCAGTGTTCGTACTCGTGCTGCTCGTACAGGTCGTAACCCAAAAACTGGTGAAGAGATCCAAATCGCAGAAGCTAAAGTACCTGGCTTCAAAGCGGGTAAAGCACTTAAAGACGCATGTAACTAATTTTCACTGCTGAAACCTCCATTTAAGAGGGGAAGGCAGTAAAATGCGTTTACTGTTTGAAAAATGATGTTTCATTCTTAAACAGTATGTGTACAAAGCACATTGAACTTATTTAAATTATGCGCATCCTACTGATGCGCATTTCTTTTTCTGATAATATCGCGTGAATAGATTTTTATTTTGAAGCCAATGCTTCATATCCGGAGAGCACTTAAATTATGATGGATCGATTACGCGAAGGCGTGAATAGCATCGCGGTAAAAATTATCCTTGGGTTGATTATCCTGTCATTCGTATTCGCAGGTGTAGGCAGCTACATCACCGGTGGCGGTAACAACGCAGCAGCTAAAGTTGGCAACACAGAAATTGCTCGTGGTGAGTTCGAACAGGCTTACCAAAACGAACGTAATCGTATGCAGTCTCAACTTGGCGATTACTTCGCGCAAATGCTTGCAGACCCTGCTTACGTAGAGTCTTTCCGTAAATCAGTACTTGATCGCATGATCAATGACGTACTGCTTGAGCAGCAAGCTGAGTCTCTAGGCCTACGAATCAGTGATTCTCAAATCCGCACCATGATTCTAGAAATGCCTCAGTTCCAAACGGCGGGTCAATTCGACCAAGAAGTTTACCAATCGGCACTACGTCGTGCAGGTTTCAGCGCAGAGAGCTTCGCTGAATACATGCGTCGTGACCTTATGCGCAACCAGCTTGTGACTGCACTTCAAGGCAGTGAATTCGTTCTTCAGGGCGAAATCGATACTCAGAGCAAGCTTATCGCACAAACTCGTGACATTCGCACAGTGACACTGTCTGTTGCTGACCTTGCAAAAGACATCGAGTTAACTGACGAGCAAATCGAACAGTACTACCAAGAGAACCCAGCAGCTTACACTCGTCCAGAGCAAGCTAAGGTATCTTACATTGAGCTTTCTGCTGAAGCGCTTAAGTCTCAGCTTGAAGTAAGCGATGAAGAAGCACAGAAATACTACCAAGAGCACCTAGACAAGTACTCAACGGAAGAGCAACGTAAAGTTAGCCACATCCTAGTTCAAGGCGATGACGAAGCGAAAGCTCAGGCAATCCTAGACGAGCTAAATGCAGGCGCTGATTTTGCTACGCTAGCGGAAGAGAAATCTGACGACTTCGGTAGTGCAGACCTTGGCGGTGACCTAGGTTGGATTGAGCGCGATGTTATGGACCCTGCATTCGAAGACGCGGCTTTCGCTCTTGAGAATATTGGCGATACTACTGGCCTAGTTAAATCTGATTTCGGCTACCACATCATCAAGCTAGACGAACTAAAAGCGTCTCAAGCTCAGCCTTACACTGAAGTAGCGGCAGAGATTAAGACAGAGCTTCTAGACCAACACGCAGTTGATCAGTTCTACGAGCAACAAACTGAGCTAGAAAAAGTAGCGTTTGAATTCCCAGATTCTCTAGATGATTCTGCAGAAGCTATCAACGCGAAGATCACAACGACAGATTTCATCTCTCAAGTTGACGCTCCAGAAGTTCTGATGACGCCTGCAGTTATGCAAGCTATCTTGAGCCCTGAAGTGAAAGAAGACGGTCTAAACTCGGAAGTTATCGAAGTTGCACCTGAGCACGTAATTGTTGTTCGTGTAGAAGAGACTCGTGATGAGACAGTTCTTCCTCTAGCTGAAGTGAAAGATCAAGTTGTCGCTGCACTGTCTGCTGTACAAGCAGAGCAGCAAGCGGTTGAGCTAGGTGTTTCTCTAGTGAACGAACTTGAGCAAGGCAATGAAGCAGTACTAGCGGACAACAACCTTGAGTTCACTGAACTTGAAACGATTGACCGTAACTCGCCATTAGCGGCATCTGTATTCGCTCTAGCGAAACCAGAAGCAGGTCAAGCTGTGTTCGGTCAATCTAAAGACCAAGACGGTAATATCGTTGTTGTTGAGCTTTCTAAAGTAACGGCTGAGATCAACCCAGCCTACAGCACTCAAATTGGTGCACAGTTGGAGCGAGTTGGTAACCAGCAAGACCTGACTAACGTATTAAACGTACTTCGTAAAAACGCAGACGTTGAATACTACGTAGTGGGTCAAGGTCAGTAAGCGTTTGATTACCTCAGTAGCAAGCTCAAGTTAGAGCTTACTACTGAAATCAACACGTGATTGTTAGGCTTTAATTCAGATTTGTGAGCCAACAAACAAGCTGATGAAAATAAGATGTATAACGAAGCGGGTCACTTAGGTGATCCGCTTTATTTTTATCTGGTGATTGTGTTATCTAGCGCGGCAAATGCATAAGTTACGTTTTTTGAACAAAGGAACTATTTATGCGCACGATATATTCAACACTAATTCTTTCATTTCTGATGCTCTTAAGCCCTGCCGTGTTTGCAGACAGCCCAACCAAGGCTGAGCTTTACGAAGGCATTGAGATTACGGTCAACATCAATACCGCGACGGCAGAAGAACTTTCAGCACTATTGGTTGGCGTGGGTGACAAGAAAGCCAAAGAAATCGTCGATTACAGAGATCAGAACGGGGCATTTACTACTGCTGATGATTTGGTGAGTGTCAAAGGGATAGGTGAAGCGACGGTTGAAAAGAACCGCGAAAGAATTCAACTTTGACCCGTTTTTCTACTTGTTAGAAATGAAGCGATAGATATGAAGCCTCCGGCCAATGCACCTGCTAGGTGGGCTTCAATCGCGATACGAGCATTAATCAGTTCACCAGTCGTGCTAGAAGGGCCAATAAGCTGCTCCCAAGCGATTTTAGCGACTAATCCGAATACTAACAGCCAACTAGACTTCCTGCCGTTTAAAGCCTCTCTGAGCGCGAATAAGCCAAACAACCCATGCAAAGTGCCCGATAGGCCAACGTAGATCTGAATACTTGAAAACAACAGAGCGACGCCAGTCACTAAACTGATCACAAGCAAAGCAACAACAAGCTGTTTTTTACTCGGTTGAAACAGGTAGCTGATGATCCACAAGCCTGCTAGATTCATCAGAAGATGCGAGTAGTTGGTATGTGAAAAGTTTCCTGTTAGGATTCGCCACCATTGCCCATCGGCAATCGCATTGCTATCCCAAACGACCCAAGCTTGTATTGGCTCAAATTGGAATAAGACGCATAAAAGTGAAATGAAAATTAAAACAGGGTACACATTAAATCCATGTCTCGTTATTGCCCCCAATGCAGCAAGGCTTTGAAAGCTTGTATTTGTCAGTGGGTTACACCACTCGAATCGAATGTTGAGCTTATCATTCTTCAGCACCCATCAGAAGAGCATCGTCCGATGGGAACAGCGCGTATTCTCTCGTTATCTCTTAATAACAGCGTGACGTTTGTTGGCGAAGACTTTTCAGACAACGAACAACTCAACGCATTGTTGTGCGATGAACAGTATCAACATGTGATTTTATACCCAAGCGAAAACTCTGTTTCAGTTGAGTCGGCGACATCTCCCAATAAGAAGCTGCGTGTGATTTTATTGGATGGCACGTGGAAGAAAGCATTCAAGATGTGGCAAGTATCGAGTAACTTGCATGCGTTGAACACGGTTCATTTACCGAAAGATCTCAAGGGTAATTACCGAATTCGCAAAGCACCCAGTGAAAATAGCCTTTCAACCGTTGAAGCTGGCTATCATTTACTTAGCTTGTTAGAGCGTGATGGCGACTTTAGCCCTTTGCTAACGGCATTTGACCAAATGATTCAGTTTCAAATCAATCAAATGCCGCCGGGCGTGTTTGAGAAAAACTACTTAGATTAAGCCGTTTTAGTAAAGTGAGTCAGGAATTAAAACTCGGTATGAGCTGAGAACAATTGCTGATGCATTTTCTGCGCAAGATCATCAGTCATCGATGAAATGTAATCGGCTATCACGCGCATTTTTCGAGACTCATCTTGATGTTGTAGCCATTGCTTCTTGATGGGCAGTGGCAGCAAGCGTTCAGGATCTGCGCTGAATGCTTCAAACATATCCATGATGATCTGTTGACCTTTGTATTCGATGACCTGAACCTGTGGCACTTGAATAACGAACTCGCTGACAAAGTGTTTCAGCTTATCGAGTGTGCCGTCCATGCTCGGCTCGAGCACCGCATTGTAAGCCAACAGTACATTCTCAAAGTTAGCCTCCACTCGCTTAATCGAGATACTGGTCAACAGTGCGTTGACTATCCCACCAATCGCATCCTTTCGACGATACTGTTCACCAGAGAAAAGCATCTCTGTAATTGAATCTAGGTGTTCACAAATCCATGGGTCGGCCATCTCTTTCAGTTGAGGGTAAGCCGATTCGACCCACTGAGCTTTGGTCACAGAGCCAAGCACAATCGCATCTTCTAAATCGTGCACGCCATACGCGATGTCGTCAGCAAGTTCCATGATCGAACAATCCAGTGACTTATATTTGGTCTTGTTGTGCTCAAGTGGCTCGGTATGCGTTTTTCTTTTCTGTTTTAGGAGCTGTTGGTCGCTGCTTGAAAGCGGTTCAAGCACCCAGTTAAACAACTCTTCATCATGATCGTAGATGCCTTTTGCTGGCATCCAATCTTTAGCTCGGAGTTGTCGTTGATGCTTAACGGGTTCAGACTGCAATTTAGCTTGAACCTCACTCAGCAGAGAAGGGTACTTAATTAGACCTAACAAAGTGCGTCGAGATAGGTTCATCCCGTGATGTTCAGTGTAAGGTTCTAGCTGTGTGACTATGCGAAACGTTTGAGCGTTGCCCTCAAAGCCGCCGTGGTCGCGCATCATGTAGTTGAGTGCAACTTCGCCGCCATGTCCATAGGGTGGATGACCGATGTCGTGAGCCAAACACAGTGAATCAATCAAACTGTCTGAGGGTAATAGGTCTCGAAATTCGGGCTGCTTTTTCTTCAGTTGAGCGACGATACCGGTGCCAAGCTGAGCGGCCTCAAGAGAGTGGGTAAGGCGCGTTCGGTGAAAGTCGTTGACCGTGGTGCCATGGATCTGGGTTTTCGCTTGTAAGCGACGGAAAGCAGCAGAGTGAAGCACGCGCGCACGGTCACGCTGATACGGGCTGCGGTGGTCATCACGTCTTATTTTATGTTCATCGTCATTTCGATGCTGCCATTCTTGTTCGAGTACAAAGGGTGGTTCGAGTTGAGAATTCAAAATAGCACCTATCGAATTGATTTTATTTAGCTAATTAAAAACAACTTATACCCAGCTAGCTTATCTCGTCTAGTGATAATTCAAAGCTCGGCGCAAATGTGGTGAGAAAGTAGTCCATTTCTGGGCTTTTGCGTTGTTCGAGTGTTTCTTCCAATCGGCGCTTGGCTTGCTCGTATTCATGATTGCCCGCACTGAGCTCTTCCAAGCATTTCAAGTAAGCACAGATAGTATCTGCCTGCTTGACGATGCTTTGCTCTTCTTTACTCGCAGTACCAGATATTAAGAAGGGGGCGAAGTCGTCTCGGAACTCTTCTGGCAACATCGAAAGCAGTCTTTGTTCTGCTGCGGCTTCTATCTTCTTATACTCTTGTGCAATGTCCGGGTTGTAGTATTTAACTGGCGTTGGCAAATCACCCGTCAGTACCTCACTGGTATCGTGGTACATGCCAAGCAGAGCAATGTGCTCGGGGTTAAGCTGACCATCAAACTTCTTGTTTTTGATCAGCGCCAAAGCGTGTGCCACGAAAGCAACCTGTAGGCTATGTTCTGAAATGTTCTCGCTTGAGACAGATCGCATCAGGGGCCAGCGTTGAATTAGCTTCATGCGTGCGAGATGGGCAAAGAAATGGCTCTGTTTCATAAATGTCCTCATAGTACCAATCGTAGTAAATAACTGGTCATCCTAGCTTGTTAAAAAACTCGATAACTATGTTAGAATTTTTGATTGTAGAATAACTACTTATCGAAGCTGCTTGTCGAAAATAGCTGCCTTGTTCTCAAGCTTTTTCCCTACGCTATTTCTGAACACTTACTTACTGTGATTGGTATAAACAATACTCCACTCGTATCTTGTGTTTGCACAGGGATACGAGACAGCGGATACAAAAAAGGCTCCTAAACAGGAGCCTTTTAAGCATAGAAGTGAATGAATACAAGTTAAAGTCTTTTAAAACAGCAAATTGTAGCCATCTTTCTTTGTGCTCATTAACCTTCGATGAGGTCGTCTTGGCTGTAAGTCTGTAAGAAGCGCTCTAAACGACCAATTGCGATTTCTAGATCTTCGATGTGCGGCAGAGTCACGATACGGAAGTGATCCGGTTTCGGCCAATTGAAGCCCGTACCTTGAACCAATAGCACCTTCTCTTGCTTAAGGAAGTCGAGTACAAACTTCTGATCGTCTTTGATGTTGTACATGTTGGTGTCGATTTTAGGGAACAGGTACATTGCACCTTTCGGTTTCACACAAGAAACGCCAGGGATCTTGTTGATCAGTTCCCATGCACGGTCACGCTGTTCAAGCAGTCGACCGCCTGGAAGAATCAGCTCATTGATACTCTGATAGCCACCGAGTGCGGTTTGGATAGCGTGTTGCATCGGAACGTTGGCACACAAACGCATTGAGGCCAGCATTTCTAGCCCTTCTACATAGCCTTTCGCTAGGTGTTTAGGGCCTGTTAAGAACATCCAACCACCACGGAAACCACATACACGGTAAGCTTTAGATAGGCCGTTGAACGTGACCATTAATACGTCTTCAGCAAGCGTTGCCACTGAAGTGTGTACCGCACCGTCGTAAAGTACTTTGTCGTAGATTTCATCGGCGAAGATGATCAAACCGTGCTCACGAGCAATCTCAACCACTTGTAATAGGAAATCACGGCTGTATACCGCGCCTGTTGGGTTGTTCGGGTTGATAAGAACGATGCCGCGCGTCTTTGGTGAGATCTTCGCGCGCATGTCGTCTAAATCTGGATACCAATCAGCATCTTCATCACACATGTAGTGAACCGGTGTACCACCAGAAAGCGCAACAGACGCTGTCCATAGTGGGTAATCCGGAGCGGGAACTAAGATTTCATCACCATTATCCAGTAGCGCTTGCATAGACATAACGATAAGCTCTGATGCGCCGTTACCAATGTAAACGTCTTCTACATCAAGGTTACGTAGGCCTTTTTTCTGGTAGTGCTGAACAACCGCTTTGCGGGCTGAATAGATGCCTTTTGAGTCGCAGTAACCTTGAGATGTCGGTAGGTTACGGATTACGTCAACAAGGATTTCATCAGGGGCGTCAAAACCAAATGGGGCGGGGTTACCAATATTAAGCTTCAGTATTTTATGCCCTTCTTCTTCCATGCGCTTAGCATGTTTGAGTACAGGCCCCCTGATTTCGTAGCATACGCTGTTGAGTTTTGACGACATCCCGATATTTTGCATTGCCGATTTCCTGAAATTAATTTAAATACTTTATTAAAGTACCGCAAAATGGCGTTTGATAGAATAAAAATCTGATGAATGTCGCATTTCAGTATCACGTTTAGCCTTTTTGTTGTCACTCTTTTCTAAATTTTAATTAATCGCTTTCTTGGTTATTGGCTAAGATGAATAAAGGGGCGGGATCGCTTAAAATCACAGGAATGTTGAAAAGATATAGTACATTCTTGATCTAAGTGGGTACTGCCCATAAAGTATCAAACTAATATAATAATAATTTAGATGTGAACGAGGTCGATTTGTCACATTTCCAGCAAACTATCTCCGCTTTGATTGAGCGAGTACAAAATGCCCAAGCAAGCGAAGTTCGTTGTGTTGAAGTTCTAACGCAAAAACCATCGTTTGCATTTATAGAATGGCTTCATGCTCAACCGCTCTTTCCTAAGTTCTACTGGCAGTCACGCGACACTCGTGAAGAGGTTGTTGCGCTCGGACAGTTACATACGTTTTCAGATCCTGCACCCGCGTACGCTATTCTTGGTGAAGACCAACGAATCTGGGGTGGACGCTCGTTTGATGGGCACACCGCAAAGAACCGTCGCTGCATGGAGTCGTTTTTCTTCCTTCCTCAGGTTGAATTGATCCGCTTTGACAATACTTGGTCGCTGGCGGTTAATTTGTCCCCTGATCGCGTTTCTTCTATTAATGCTTTGAATAAGCTTTCTGTAGAAGCCGCGATATTGGCGCCTTTGTCTGCCCATATTGAACAGATCAATCACGTTCCAGAAAGAGAGCAGTGGGGCAACCTTGTCGATAAAGTGCTGCAAGGCATTAGCGATGAAGAGTACAAAAAAGTCGTTTTAGCACGTAAAACCACACTGCAACTCGATGCGCCTATCTGCGCAGCTCAATTACTTAAAGCCAGCTATCTGCAAAATCACCACAGTTTCCACTTTATGTTGGTGCTGGATTCTAAACACAGTTTCATTGGCTCGACACCAGAGCGCTTATATAGCCGACATGGTACGGAGCTTGATACCGAGGCGCTTGCTGGAACCATTGGTCGCGGAGAGAACGCTACTGAGGATATGGAACTGGCCAACTGGCTTTCTCAAGACAGCAAAAACCTCAATGAGAACCAGTATGTGGTCGACGACATCATTGAGCGTCTCACTCCTCATTCTCAAACGGTCCATGTTGAAAAGGATGCGCGTCTAGTGCGCTTGCGTAAGGTGCAGCATTTGAAGCGCAATATCCATGCTCAGCTCAACAATGGCGTTAATGGTGTGCAGTTGCTTGCTGCCTTACAGCCAACTGCTGCGGTGGCGGGTTTACCTCGTAAAGAGGCGATGGATTTCATTCTTGAACACGAACCGTTTGCACGAGGTTGGTATGCAGGCTCTGTAGGCTATATCAGTCATCAGCGAGCGGAATTCTGCGTGGCGATTCGAAGCGCCTTGATTGTAAACGATCAAGTACAACTGTTTGCTGGCGCGGGGATCGTGCCGGGATCGGTTGCCGAACATGAATGGCAAGAGCTGAACAAGAAGATGTCTACTCTGCTTAGCTTAATTTCAGATCACCCTCCATTGGGTGTCGCGTCATGAATCACGACCAAGCCGTATTAAATAGAGTTTGGTGTCACACGTTACTTGAAGAGCTTGCACGCAATGGCGTTGAACATGTTTGTGTTGCTCCGGGCTCTCGCTCAACGCCGCTAACTCTCGAAGCTGAAGCCAACTCCAAGTTAACCTTACACACGCACTTTGATGAGCGTGGTCTTGGGTTTTTAGCTTTAGGCTTAGCAAAGGCTAGCAACAAACCCGTTGCGGTGGTTGTTACTTCTGGAACTGCCGTAGCTAACCTTCTACCAGCGACCGCTGAATCTGGATTAACGCGAGAAAAGCTAATCTTGTTGACCTCCGATCGACCGATTGATTTAGTCGACTGTGGTGCCAATCAAGCGATTCAGCAGCAGGGTATCTTTTCGTCTCACGTTGAAACGGCACTAAACCTTCCAAGTCCAACGACACAAGTTTCTTTGAATTGGCTTTTGACGTCGGTTGATAACGCACTGGCGAAACAGCGCAGCGTCGGTGGGGCTATTCATATCAACTGTCCGTTCCCAGAACCGCTTTATTCCGCTAATAGCGCCGAGATGTATGCGGATTATACAAAGAGCGTGGCAGCTTGGAGAGCTTCAACCTGCCTTTACTCGAACACTTATTTGCCCAGTCATTTAATCGCTCAGCCTGTCTCAGCAAGTGATTATGTCGCTCGTAAAGGCGCAGTGATTATTGGTTCTATCGAGAATGAAGCCGCAATTAAAGCCAAGCAGTTTGCGACAGCTTTGGGCTGGCCAGTATTCTGTGACCCTCAATCGGGTGTCAGTAGTGACTGGAAACACTATGATTTATGGATGCAAAGTGACGCAGCCAAAGCACAGCTTAGTCAGTGTGATTTTATTATCCAGTTTGGTGAGCGCATCGTATCTAAGCGTCTTAACCAATGGGTAAAAGAACAAGCTGCCACATTTTGTTCATCGCAGTACATCGTTGTTTCACCAGATGCACATCGTATTAATCAAGATCATCTGCCTCAAACTCATATTGTCGCTGATATCGAACATTGGTTATCAGAGCAACATCTACCAACGCTGTTGGGAGAACATACTGGCTGGGCGGCATCTTTGGCGGAAGTCGCGAATACGGTTCAGCAGTTAGCGTTGGCGCAAATCTCTAATAACGACCAACTGACAGAGTTGAGCGTTGCCGTTGACTTGTCGTCTAGACTTAAGGGCAGAGAGCTTTTTGTGGGAAATAGCTTGATGGTAAGGCTGGTGGATATGCTGTCATCAATCTCTGCGACTCAAGTCTACAGCAACCGCGGTGCATCGGGCATTGATGGCTTGGTGGCGACGGCTGCGGGAGTGATAAAAGCCAACCAGAATCCTTTGATGATGCTGATTGGTGACACCTCTTTGTTGTACGACCTAAATTCGCTGGCGCTACTTACTCACAGCACAACACCAATGGTTATTGTGGTTACCAATAACGATGGTGGGGCAATCTTTGATTTTTTGCCGGTTCCTGAGCAACAAAAACAGTCTCTATATCAAATGCCTCATGGTTTCAATTTTGAACATGCTGCTGCGCAATTCCATCTTGGTTATGCGGCGCCAGAAACCTTGAATTGCTATCAAACGCTCATCGAACAACATTTTGAACAAGGTCAGGGTACCTTGCTCGTAGAAGTTAAGACGCCTCCCGAACAAGCGTCTACTTTGCTGAAGCAATTCAGTTCAATGCTCACCGAGGCATTAGCCTAAGGACTTTACATGCTTTACTCCGATTATTACCCAGCTGTACAAGATTCTTCTGACAAACCTTTGCTTGTTTTCTTACATGGTTTACTCGGAAGCGGGGATGATTGGAGTGCATGTCATCCATTCCTCGAGGATTTTCCTCTCCTTTGCATAGATTTACCCGGACACGGACAAAGTCGCTTTATCGATCCGGTAGGGTTTGATCATTGCTGTAAGAAAATTGTCCAGTGCATCACATCCCAACTGGCTCTCAACGATCTTCCTGCCGATTATCCTATCGTGGTGATTGGGTATTCTATGGGCGGAAGGCTCGCTATGTATGGGGTGACAAGCCCTTGCTTTGAGGCACTCAACCTAGAGAAAGTCATCATTGAAGGTGGCAACTTTGGCTTGGAATGTGATGAAGAAAGAGCACAAAGGTTAGTACACGATACGCAATGGGCTGTTCGCTTTGCACAGCAGTCGATTGAAGATGTTTTAGACGATTGGTATCAACAAAGCGTCTTTTCTTCACTAAATCATGAGCAAAGACAAACTTTGGTCATAAAGCGTAGTGGTAACCTTGGAGTATCCGTAGCAAATATGTTGTTATCTACTTCGTTAGCTAAGCAACCGGATTTACGTGCCACATTGAAATCTCATGAGCATTTATTGCATTATGTATGTGGAGAAAAAGATCGTAAATTCATGGAGCTAGCTGAGAATAGTGGCTTTGAATATAGTCAGGTGGATTACGCGGGTCATAATGTTCATTTTGAGCAACCAGAGATGTTTTCAAATCTGATCATCCAATGTATCGCCAGTCGTTGATGAACTGACTGAGCGAACCTCTCGTATCAAGCGCTATAGAAAGCAGAGCAACACCGTCGCGACTCTACGCTAGTCGCGCTCTCTAATAGAACAATGGGAATCATCATGGCTAAAACAGTAGGCATCACAGAAGAAGAACTTTACGCAGCCGTTAACTGGCGCGATGAAAGCAGTCAATATGAAGATATTCAATACCACAAGTCTGATGATGGTATTGCGAAAATCACGATTGCTCGCCCTCAAGTGCACAATGCGTTCCGTCCACAAACCGTAAAAGAGATGATCAATGCACTGGCTGATGCTCGTTATGACGAGAAAGTTGGCGTAATCATTTTGACTGGTCTTGGTGAGAAGGCGTTCTGTTCTGGTGGTGACCAAAGTATCCGTGGTGACTACGGCGGTTACCAAGATGACTCAGGTACGCACCACTTGAATGTACTTGATTTCCAACGTCAAATTCGCACTTGTCCAAAACCAGTTATCGCAGCGGTATCGGGTTGGGCAGTCGGTGGCGGTCATGTACTTCACATGATGGCAGACCTTACTATTGCAGCTGAAAACGCGCAGTTCGGTCAGACGGGTCCTAAAGTGGGTTCTTTCGATGGCGGTTGGGGTGCTTCTTACATGGCTCGTATCGTTGGTCAAAAGAAAGCACGTGAAATCTGGTTCTTGTGCCGCTTCTACGATGCACAAGAAGCACTGGACATGGGCCTTGTAAACACCGTTGTTCCTGTTGCTGACCTAGAAAAAGAAACCGTTCGTTGGTGTCGTGAAGTGCTTCAACACAGCCCAATGGCACTGCGTTGCTTGAAAGCGGCACTGAACGCTGACTGTGATGGTCAAGCAGGCTTACAAGAGTTGGCTGGTAACGCAACCATGATGTTCTACATGACAGAGGAAGGCCAAGAAGGCCGCAACGCATTCAACGAGAAACGTCGACCGGACTTCGACAAGTTCCCGCGTAATCCATAGTCTTTCTCCTCTTCAAAATGAGTCGCTAATAGCGGCTCGTTTTGTTTTGATGTTCCCCGTTTTTTAGGAAACTTTATGAACTCAGTGAATTCTCAGCGTCACGCTAAACTTTACCGTTATCAATTACCTATGGATAGTGGTGTGGTTCTTCGTGACAATAAGTTGAACGAACGTGTTGGCTATATCATCCAACTTGAGTGTGATGGTAAAACTGGTTTTGGCGAAGTTGCGCCTTTGCCCGGTTTTAGCCAAGAAGATGCCGAACAAGCTGGCATTCAGCTTCAACACGAATTAGAGCTTTGGAGCCACAATAAGCCTCAAACGCCTTTCGACGAGCTGTATCCTTCTGTCGCGTTTGGCTTTTCAATGGCGATGATGGAATTGCGAGGCGATCTTAACGCTCAAGGTAACTACCAAGCGGCGCCTTTGTGTACAGGCGATCCAGATGAACTGATTCCTGTATTGAATGAGATGGTAGGCGAGAAGGTCGCGAAAGTGAAAGTCGGCCTCTACGAAGCGATTCGCGATGGCATGTTGGTTAGCTTATTCCTTGAGTCGATCCCTGATTTGACTCTAAGACTTGATGCCAACCGTGCGTGGAAGCCAGAGAAAGCGAAGCAATTCATTAAATACATTTCGCCGTCAATGCGCCAGCGTATAAGCTTTATCGAAGAGCCTTGCCAAAAGCCAGAAGACAGTTTGGCCTTTGCCATTGACCATGGTGTGGCGATTGCGTGGGACGAGACACTGCAAGAAGCGGTGCGCAGCCCGGAATTTGATCTTAGCGACCTTACTGGTGTTAAAGCAGTCGTGATCAAGCCAACTCTTATTGGTTCTGTCGAGCGTTGCGTGGCAATCATTGAGCGAGCACAGAAGCTTGGAATGAAACCTGTATTGAGCTCAAGCATTGAGTCGAGCCTAGGTCTGACTCAGATTGCTCGTCTGGCGCAGCAATATTTGCCAAATGAAGTGCCGGGGTTGGATACGATTGGCTTGTTCAAGCAGCAGCTAGAGGTTTCTTGGCCGGGCTGTCAGTTGCCTGTCTCTACGCTTGAAAAGCAACAATTGATTTGGTCTTCTTAGACCGAGCTATTTGAATGGCTATTTAGTTAGCTTAACAAGTTCTTAATCTATTTTTGGTTATCATATGATGCGCCCACAATCTAATCATCCCCCGCTCTGGGTAAAGTGGGCGCAGCAAAACCCACTTCAACCAGCGTTAGTGACCACTCACCGCACTTATACTTGGCAGCAAGTGTTTGTGTTGGTTAGTGAGTACCAACAACAGCTATCTCATCAAGGCCTATCTGAAGGTGATGTACTGACGATTGTTGGTAAGAATCAAGCTGAAGTGATCCCTGTTTATCTTGCCGCACTCAATTTGGGTGTGGTTTGTGCGTTTACGATGCCTCAGCCTAGTTTACGCCTGAAGCAAAAGCTCGATTCCTTATATCAAGCAGATCAACAGAGCTACCTTTGGCTCTTGGGCAATAGCGGAATAGAGCAATCAGAGACTGCCGATTTGAATACTCAGTTGGTGACCTTGCCTTGCCTAAGTGAACTGAAGTTTGATGGTGATGATGAGCAGATAACGACACCTCAAGAATCCAATTTCAATCCGCAAAATCTAGCGAGCATCGTATTCACTTCAGGTTCTACCGGAAACCCAAAAGCGGTCGCTCATACACTTGAGCAGCACCTATGCTCTGCGTCAGGGCTGCTTGAGGTGTTTCGTTATCAACAAGGTGACACGTGGTTACTGAGTTTACCTATGTACCATGTGTCGGGGCTGGCGATAGTTCATCGTTGGTTGGCGGCTGGTGGTTGCATCAAAATAGGCACAGGTCAGCTTGAAACCGATATAGAAGAATGCAGTCATGCTTCATTGGTCGCTACTCAACTACATCGATTGTTAAAGAGTAAGCAAGCACTTACTTTAACGCATGTACTTTTGGGTGGTAGTCATATACCAGAAGCACTTGGGCTCGAAGCTCAACAAATGGGCATCGAAACATGGCTTGGATACGGCATGACTGAAGCGGCTTCAACCGTGACTGCGAAGCCCGTTGATGCCGGCAGCACCGCCGGTTTTGTCCTTAACCATCGCCAGCTAAAAATTGAAGAACAACGTATCTTTATTGGTGGCGAGACGCTCGCGTCCGGGTATTACTATCAAGGTAACTTAACGCCATTAGTTGATAAGAGCGGTTGGTTTGATAGCAAAGATCTTGGTGAGTGGCTTGGCGAACAAGTGTCGATTATTGGCCGTGCCGACAACCAGTTTATTTCTGGTGGTGAGAACATTCATTGCGAAGAAATTGAGCGAGTACTCAATCAATTGTCTGAGGTTAATCAGGCTTTTATTGTTCCCATTGAAGATGATGAGTTCGGATTTCGACCTGCAGCGATTGTCGATTGTGCTGAGTTGCCAACCAAAGAGTGGTTTATCGAGCAGTTAACTGGTCGTCTTGAACGGTTCAAATTTCCTATTGAGTATTATCGAATGCCTCAGCAGGAACAACATGGTATTAAGGTTTCGCGCGCTGGATTGGCGCAGTGGTTACAGCAGACCCGTTCTAAATAGAGCGAAGAGCAATAAAATGAAGCGCAATACACGGTGACTAGTCGTAATTGCGCTTCAGGGGGTTGTGACGGTGGTGAAGCCGTCACAAATTCTAATTATTTATCGTGTCATTCAAGATTTGGCGTTAAGCGAGTGCCTTCTTCATTTGTTCAGCGACTTTATCTACCTTACCTAGACCAATGATAACTTGTAGACCACCTTTCCCAACCGGTACCACACCTGCCGCACCGAGTTTCTTCAGTTTCTCGCTGTCTGCTGCACCTGAGTCTTTCACAGTTAAGCGTAGACGAGTAATACAGTTATCGACTTCTAGAATGTTGTCTGCACCGCCAACCGCTTCAATGTAGCTGTTGGTTAGGTTAGCCAATGCTTCTGGCGTTTCAGTTTCTTTTTCTGCTTCCATCTCTTCACCACGACCTGGAGTACGTAGGTTGAACTTGATGATAGCGAAGCGGAAAATACCGTAGTAAAGCGCGAAGAACACCACACCTTGAACCAGTAGCATGTACCAGTTAACCGCGAGTGGGTTTTGGCTTGATAGTACTAGGTCAACGAAACCAGCAGAGAAGCCGAAGCCTGCCATCCATTCCATGCTTGCTGCAATGTAAAGCGATAGGCCTGTTAATACTGCGTGCAGTAGGAACAACACGGGTGCTAGGAACATGAAGCTGAATTCTAGTGGCTCTGTGATACCCGTGAAGAATGAAGCCATAGCTGCCGCAAGCATGATTGCGAATACTTGGTTTTTGTTTTTCGCATCAGAACAGTGATACATCGCCAATGCTGCTGCTGGTAGGCCAAACATCATGATAGGGAAGAAGCCCGCTTGGTACATGCCAGTTTTACCTGGAATACCCGTACCGTTAGCGATAGATTGCGCGCCGCCTAAGAAGTTTGGAATGTCGTTAATACCAACAACGTCGAACCAGAACACAGGGTAAAGAGCGTGGTGCATACCTACTGATAGGAACAAACGGTTGAAGAAACCAAACAGACCAGCACCCACCGCACCCATGCTTTCTAGTTTAATACCCAGAACGATCAGAGCGTTGTAAACAGCTGGCCAGATGTAAAGTAGAGCAAAAGAGAGAGCCATACCTGCGATTGAGGTCAGGATAGGAACCAAACGCTTACCGCTGAAGAACGCTAGAGCTTGAGGAAGTTCAACCGTTGAGTAGCGGTTGTAGATCTCAGCAGAGATGATACCCACAATGATACCTACGAATTGGTTGCTGATTTTGCCAAATGCCGCAGGCACTTCACTGAGTTCAACATCCATTAACTGAGCAACAGAGCCCGGAGCAAGTAGCGTGGTGACGACGAGGAACATCACAAAGCCAGACAGTGCCGCAGAACCATTCTTATCACGGCTCAAACCAAATGCGACACCCACCGCGAATAGAACCGCCATGTTGTCGATGATCGCGCCACCAGATTTGATCAAGAATGCGGCTAAGATACTTTCAGAACCCCAACCAACAGGATCCAACCAATAGCCGATCCCCATAAGGATTGCTGCAGCTGGCAGTGTGGCTACGGGAACCATCAATGCCTTACCTACTTTTTGCATATACCCGAGTATATTCATATGTGCCCCTAAGTTTGTAATTAATTTTTTTAATGTTTCTGCTCGTCAACGTATGGAGTCAAATATTGATCGAGGCAGGATTTTAAGTAACTGCGGTTATTAAAAACTTATTTCTTGATGCAAACAAACGAAACGGGTAGTAGTATGAATTAAAATTTTTAATGCATGAGTTCGTATGGCTAACCATCAATCTTTACTTAGAAATCTTCATACTTTTAATGTTGCTGCAGAGAAAATGAGCTTTACGCTAGCGGCTAGAAAGTTGCATTTGACTCAGGGAGCCGTTAGCCATCGAATCAAAGTGTTAGAAGGTGAACTCGGATTTAACTTGTTTGTGCGAGGGACTCGTAAACTGGAACTAACGGAAGAAGGTCAGCGCTTTCAACGAACGTTATCCAAGTCGTTAAGCTCTATTTTTGGTGAGATCGAAGACATTACCAACACAGACTTGTATGGACAGATCAATATCGGTACCAGTCCTGCATTTGCCAACAGTTGGTTACTGCCGAGGTTGGCTGATTTTAAACAGCGATACCCAAAGTTTAATCTCAATATTTTCTCGCAAGAAGAGCAGGATTTTCATCAAAATCATCTCGATGTCGCTATTTACTATGGTGCTGAAAATCTCAAAGACATGCATCGACAGCGCCTGTTTGGTGAAAAGTATATTCCGGTATGTACACCGAGTTACGCGGCTGAACACGACATCTTTGATGATGGCTTAGAATCGCTGCACCGGATTAATTTCATTCATGCACTAGGGTCAGATGTATGGCAGCGTTGGATTAAACACCACGGCTTAGATGTGAACTTGTTTGAGCAATTTTACTGTGTGAGCCACCGGGATATGGGCGTAAGAAGTGCCCTCAGCAATATCGGTGTCGCGATGGGGCGCTATCATTTTGTTAAGCAGTATGTTCAGACTGGTGAGCTGATAACACCTTATCCGAGCATGGATACAGACCAAGGGTATGACTTAATCTGCCCGCTAGGCACGGAAAAACGCCCTAAGGTAAGAACCTTTATTAAGTGGTTAGAAGGGCAGTTGCGCTAGGTTAGTTAATTTAGCAATTAGATAGTTCAAAACAGAATTTATTATCTTTATAACCATCCATCATAATAAGCCATATAAATAACGGATTATAGAATAAGGTCTTATTATGAAAATTGCCCTCACCATTGCGGTTTTACTGCAGATAGGCCAAGCAATCATCTCGTCAGGGTTGACTCGTTCGTTGGCTGAGCTCACCGCATTTGTGTTGGTTGTGGTACTTGTTTTAATGAAAAGAGAGAGCAAGAAGAGTGATAAGCCCCTGTTTGATTCGTGATTGTTACAACAAAGAATACCCTTACCACAAACGATAAAGGCAAAGCCCATTGGAGCTTTGCCTTTTTGTTTTTCTGCTCGCTAACCCGAGTGTCTAGGTAACCAGACAATCATCTAAAGCGTTTCTATGCGGGCTAAGCGAGAGTTAACCACGCCAATGAACCCGTTGAGATCATGACCCACATTGTAATACCAAACATCAGTGGTTTCGGCCCTGCCGCTTTTAACTTCTCAACTGAAATACCACAGCCAATTAAGAACAAACACACGACCAGTGCTCGCTTAGACACATCAAAGATTCCTTGATAGACCATCTCAAATTGTGGCAGTAAGTCACTCACCGCGATAGCGGCGCAATAGAAGAAAATGAAGTAGGGAACCGTAATCTTCTTTTGATCGTTCTTGAAGATCATCGCACTAATTAAAGCGATTGGGATGATCCAAAGTGCGCGAGCGAGCTTCAATGTTGTCGCTGTCGTCAGTGCTTCTTCGCCATACGCTGAAGCTGCACCTACTACAGAAGACGTATCGTGAATCGCTATCGCTGCCCAAGTACCAAATGTTTGTTGGCTGAGCTCAAGCGCGTGACCAATCATCGGGAATAAGAATAGAGCAACCGAGTTCAACACGAATACGGTGGCTAATGCCAAGCCAATCTGTTCATCGTCTGCTTTGATCGCGGGTGCCACTGCTGCTATCGCGCTACCACCACAAATCGCGGTACCAGAAGATATAAGATAGCCCGTAGTGCGGTCTAGCCCCATTTGTTTCGCCAAGAACCAACCAATGACTAATGTACCGATAATCGTCGTTACAATGAGCCCAATACCATCGCCTGTTACTGCTAATGCTTTTTCAAACTGAATACCAAAACCCAAGCCAACAATAGAGTAGGCCAGTAGCTTTTTGGTAAGTTTGCCGACTTCCAAGTGTTCAGGGACTAATCCTAAACTAGCAAGCAGGAAACCGATAACCAGGGCTGTCGGTGAGCTAACCCAAGGCGTTAAGCAAAACAGTGCAGCAAGATAAAATGGAACGGACTTTTTTAGGTTCATTGTATTTAGAGTCTTGTTTTGTTGTGGCGTTATTGTGATGAGACCACTATACGTTCAATAAAATGATAAGTAAGTCTAAATGAATTGAACAAACGTTAAGGAAAACTTAACGCTTGTTCAACTGATATGAATAAAGGGCTGGTTAACTAGCGTAATGATCCGCGAAGGTCAGAGACTGACTGTCGAAGCGTTTCACAAGAGGCTTGTTTAGGTGAAATCGGCTCGCCAGCTTCTATCTCTAGCTTAGTCCAGAAGCGAGTGGGTAACCCTTTGCAGGCACGGCCTTTGTAACGACTAAAGTAGCTACCCCATAATCCTTTAAGAGCCATAGGAATCACTGGGACAGGGGAACGTTTGATGATCAGCTCCATACCACGCATGAACTCAGCCATTTCGCCATCAGAGGTGAGCTTTCCTTCTGGGAAAATACACACGATGTGATCTTCATGCAGGGCACGCTCTACTTCTTTGAAAGCGTTTCGAATCGAGTTGCGGTTGGTCGCGGAGATTGGAATCACCCCAGCTCTTTTCAAGAAGCGTCGAATTGGCGGCAACTTGGTGTAATCCTCTTCCATCACAAAACGGATCAAGCGAGGGCAAACCGCACTCAGCAGCAGTGCATCCATATAACTCACATGGTTGCAGACAATCAACGCACCGCCCTTTTCTGGCAGGTGATGTAAGTTCTTATGTTTAACTCTGTACATGGTGTGAGTGACCACCCACGTAAAGAAGCGGAAAGCGTAGATAGGCACCTGATAAAACAGGTACAGCATCACCAAAGTGTTGCCCACTGCGAGCAAGATAAACAGCTGCGGAATTGAAAGATCTAGAACACTAAGGCAAACAATACCTAATACCGCACTTCCCACCATGAACAGTGAGTTGTAGATATTGAGCCCGGCAATCACTTGGGCACGCTCGTCGGGCTTGGCACGTAACTGCATCAGTGAATACAGAGGAACAATAAAGACACCGCCAGAGATACCCAGAAGCAGAAGGTAAGCAAACAGTGGCCACAGCTCTGAGTAGGTTACGAATTGATGGAAAGAACTAAAGTCAGGCAAAGACTCCGGGATGGATATCGCCATCAGAAGACCGAAGATCGAGATACCTAAGCTGCCCATTGGCACGATGCCGATTTCAATTCGGTGATTAGATAACTTATCACAAGCTAAAGAGCCGATTGCAATGCCTACCGAGAATAGTGCCAGTAAAAAGGCGACGGAGCTTTCAGTGCCGTTTAGATGCAGTTTAGTGAAGTTGGGAAACTGAGTTAGGTAAGCCGCACCAAGGAACCAGAACCAGCTGATAGACATCAGAGCTTGAAAGGTCGGGCGATCTTTTTTTGCAATCGCCAGTGTCGCGCGGGTCAGTTTTACAGGTTGCCACTTTACTTTAAGGTCTGGTGCATTACTTGGCGCTTGTGGGATAAACCAGCTTGATACATAGCCAAGCACGGCGAACGAAACAATACACACCGCAGCAATGAGCTTCGCGCCTTCTTCAGATGCAATGATGCCTGCGCCGAGAGTACCAATCAGGATCGCTAAGAATGTACCTGTCTCGACGAGAGCGTTACCAGATACCAGTTCTTTTGTTTCTAATTGTTGTGGAAGCAGGGCGTATTTCACCGGGCCAAAGAAAGCACTCTGCGTTCCCATAAGGAACAGGAGCAGAAGTAATATTCCGTAGCTTTCGTAGATGAATCCGATCGCACCCAGTGACATGATCACTACTTCGAGGAGCTTAACTTTACGGATAAACCACGATTTTTCGTATTTGTCGGCCAGTACACCTGCTAAAGCTGAAAATAGGAAGAAGGGCAGAATAAAAAGGCCTGCGGCCAAATTAATGAATAGATTGCTGGAAATAGGCAGCGTGTCTACGCTTGCGAAAGCAACAAACAGTAACAGGACATTTTTGAATATGTTGTCGTTAAAGGCTCCTAGAAATTGGGTAATAAAGTAGGGTAGGAACCTTTTTTGCGTTAACAGCGAAGATTGGCTGCTGTTGTTCATTGTCTTTCCTTGGATGATTACCAGTTGGTTAAGTAGTTTGAGACTAGGTTATTGATCAGCTCTTTACCATCAATAGGCTCAGAGGCGAAAAATTTATCATCAACGCTAAGTAGAGTAATTCCGTGTACTCCAGACCATAATACACGGCTGGCTTTAACGACTTCGCTTTTCGTATGTTCAGGAGCAATCGCTACTAGCAACTGTTCTAGCATGCTTGTCATTCTATCGATGCGGTTCGATTGCCATTCAGGAAGGTTTTCACCGTTCATGTTGTGCTCAAAGATAAGCTGCCAACGGTGAGGGTGTCTCTGTGCAAAATCGTGGTAGCAGTAGGCAAGGTTGAATAGAGCTTGTTGAGGGTTGCTCGATTGTTCAACAGTTGCAGCGGATTCTGACGCCAGTTCATCTAATGTTTGAGCGACCACATGCAAAAGCAGTAGGTTGTAATTACCAAATACATTTACTAAGGTACTTGGAACGTAACCAATCATATTGGCGATTTTACGTAGACTTAGCTCGTGATAAGAGTGCTCTTCTAAGAAGTCGGTCACCGTTTTTAAGGTTAATTGCACTAATTGTTCGCGAGTATGATCGTTTCGTCTTGCCATGGGTACTTTCTATTAAATGAACATCGTTCAATATTTTAATGCTGCCCCAGAGTGCCGTCAATCCCTTCGCTAGTTTAGTAATCAATTAATAGCCGCAATATTATGATACATGTGTAAACACGGTGAATATTTCATTGTTCTTTGTTAACGAGTATGATTAAGGTGTCGAAAGATAAAAAACCTATAAAGGATAATAATGAAACGATTTTTCTCACTAGTCGCGATCCTGTTGGTAACAGTCGCGGTGACGCCAATCGCGGAAGCGAAAAAGTTTGGTGGTGGTAAGTCATTTGGCAAAAGCTTTAAAACGGCTCCAGCACCAAAACAACAAAACACGAATTCGATCCGTCAAGATCAAACAGGTAAGAACACAGCAGCTAACTCTAGCAAGAAAGGCCTTATGGGCGGTCTGCTAGGTGGTTTACTTGCTGGTGGTCTTTTAGCTGCATTCTTTGGTGGCGCATTTGAAGGTATCCAGTTCATGGATATTCTGATCATGGGTCTGATTGCTTTCCTAGCGTTTAAATTCCTACGCGGAATGTTGGGCGCGAAGCAGGGCTCAATGAATCAGCAGAATGCACGTGGCCAACAGCCAGCATTCGGCGGCATGGGTCAGAACAAGTTTGAACAACCTAAGCAACAACCAAATGTTCATAACTTCGAGCAAACACAACCTCAATCACAAGGCGCTGCTGGTGGTTTCGGTTTTGGTGCACAAAGCGATGTTCCACATAACTACCCACCGGGCTTTGATCAAGCGGCATTCATCAATGGTTCTCGTGAGCACTACCGTACACTGCAAGGTGCATGGAATCACAACGAGCTAAACACGATTGAAGAATACGTATCTCCAAGCCTATTTGAAGACCTAAAAGCTGAGCGTAATAAGCTAGACGGTGATCAGCACACAGACGTAATGTACGTTGATGCTGAAATCGTTCGCGCAGACCACGATGGTAGCAAAGCACAGCTAAGCCTTCAGTTTAGCGGTCGTTACCGTGACACAGCGGATGGCGTTGAAGAAGATATCACTGATATCTGGCATCTAGAGCGTGACCTAACAACTAACAATGCACCATGGTTAATTGTTGGTATTCAAGGTTAATTCCAGGATTTAACTCAACATCAATAGGATGTAGTTATTCGGAATGACACCAAATAATAGAAAGCCCCTGCTGAGAAATCAGCAGGGGCTTTTTTGCGTCTAATGATATGTATCTTAGTTAAAGATTGGATTAACCTGAGACTAACTAACTAACTAACTAACTAACTGATTTTATTTGGATGTAATGAGTAATGACAAAGTTCTTTGAACCCGTATTGGAGCCTGAGGTTGCTTTGCAGCAGAAACAGATAATTGCGAACGAATGCGAAGAACATGTATCGAGCAATTGTTTAGGCTGCGCTGCTTATCTGGTTTGTGAGCGTCATGCTGAAGTATGGGATCACTGATGTTTGAATGATTTAGCTCGATTAGTTATTTGTAGTAGCGGGTTAGTGTTTAGGAAGTTGAGGGTTGTTTTAGAAGACACGTTTAGTAAGAGATAAAGCTCAGAAACGAAAAAAGCCAACTCAATTGAAGTGACCCCGTAAAGTTGGACATTTCTGTTAAGCGGCTTTCAAGGCCTGAGT